>NZ_LWBL02000013.1 GCF_001644195.2 Bacillus marinisedimentorum
GGGAAAAATCATGGTATACGGCGCGAAAGCTGACTTCCGGCAGGACATCCTCCCATTTGCGGCGCGAAAACCCAAGGATTTGGCGTGAAACCTGCCAGTTATGGCGCGAAAGGAAGGCTTTGGCGTGAAACTACTCCTCTTCGGCGCGTAACAAACGGAAAAAGGCGTGAATCCCGACGGATTCGGCGGGAAAATCATGGTATACGGCGCGAAAGCTGACTTCCGGCAGGACATCCTTCCATTGGCGGCGCGAAAACCCAAGGATTTGGCGTGAAACCTGCCAGTTATGGCGTGAGAGGAAGGCTTTGGCGTGAAACTACTCTTCTTCGGCGCGTAACAAACGGAAAAAGGCAATAAACCCGACGGATTCGGCGGGAAAATCATGGTATACGGCGCGAAAGCTGACTTCCGGCAGAACATCCATCCATTTGCGGCGCGAAAATCCAAGGGTTTGGCGTGAAATTTTCAAGTTATGGCATATAACCTCGATCATACAGCGTGAAACGATGGTTTCCTTCCCAAAGTCAGATTCAAATTTCACAAAAATAAACCTTCACTTTATGATGAACAGCCCTTTACCAACCAAATCATACTTAACTCCCAAGTCCATGTCTGTTACTTGTGTGTTTCATCCTCTACCTGCAAGATCAACACATTAACTTCGCCGATTTAATCCGCTCACCTCCCCCGCGTAATCCCGAATAGGAAAATCATCAAAAAAATAATCCTGCAAACCACACACAGTGCAGCTTGCAGGATTTGGGTGAGGTCCGTTTTTTGCCTGTCTACACAAAAAACGTAATTCACCATGATTATACAATGGTTTACAGCAGTAAAGCAATATAAAAATTACAAATTTTTAAACGTTCTAAATATTTACGTTCTTCTTTTTATTTTTTTGCAATGATGACCTTCCATTGGTCAGGTCCTTCTTCGATATATTCCCATGTAAATTGGTTTTCGCGTTCCATCATGAACTGGTAATGAAGCGGGCGCGGGTCATGGTCGTTGCTCAGTTCAAACGATTCCCCTGCCTCCAGCTGGTCAAATGCATCAAAAATGTAAGGGTGCCTGTGTTTCGGTTCAATATCAGGTGCATGGATTTTTAATTTTACGCTCATTTGTCTTTCCCCTTTCCTGTTTGGGTTGATTTTATTGTACTTCTTTGCAGACAGGCCTGCAGTGATATACAACACTTGCACGTTGTTTAACTCCTCACTGACTCATTGCCTGGCAATTGCCAGGGAAGTGCCAGGCAATTGCCAGGCACTCCCCGGACTTTTGTCTCACTCTTCTTCTGCCAGATCTTTCACCGGGAGCTGTACGTTTTCTTTGTGTGTCGGTTTTCGCAGGTTGAACAGTGCTTTGACGGCAAATATGGCGATGCCGGCTGCGCCGATCAGGAAGATGGTGTCCGGTACGGCTCGCCAGGTCAGAAGTCCTTCAACAACCGGCTGCTGCAGGAATTCAGGTGAGCGTGAAGCCCAGTAACCGTTATCGAATGCTTCTTTCAGCTGCAGGAAACCGACCGGGAGCAATGTTATGGCAACCATTCCTGCTAGCCCGATGTTAAGCGCCCAGAAGGAGAATTTAATCCATTTGTCGTTCCAGGCCGATGGTTTCACGATATTGCGCAGTGAATACATTAATACTGCCAGGCCGAACATTCCATATACGCCCATCATTGCCGCATGCCCATGTGCAGGTGTCAGGAACTGGCCGTGCTCGAAGTAGCTGACCGCCGGCAGGTTGATCAGGAAGCCAAGTACACCGGCTCCGATAAGGTTCCAGATGGCTGTGGCAATCAAAAACCAGAAAGTGGACTTGTAAGGGAAATCGACACCGCCGTCTCTCATCATTCTGTATTGTTCATAGGCTTCCAGGACTAGCAGGGTGAGCGGGATGACTTCAAGCGCTGAAAATACTGCGCCAAGGGCAATCCACGCTTCAGCGGAACCATTGTAATAGTAATGGTGGCCAATACCGATGACACCGCTTCCAAGCAGGATTGTCAGTTGGAAGTACAGTGCCCGTACAGTTGATTTTTTCGTGACAAGGTTCATCTGTACGAGCAGGAAACCGATGATGACGACTGCAAATACTTCAAAGATCCCTTCCACCCATAGATGGATGATCCACCAGCGCCAGTAGTCTGACATCGTGAAGTTTCCGCCCGGATTGATGAAGAATGCAAAGATATAGAATAATGGAACCGCAATGGCTGCATAGAACACAAGGTGGATAAGTCCGCCTTTGTCGCTTTCTTTCTTCAGCCCGCTCTTGATGCCGCGGAAAACGATGAACAGCCAGATCATCATGCCTGCTGTCAGAATGACTTGCCAGATGCGCCCCAGTTCAAGGTATTCCCAGCCCTGATGGCCGAACAGGAACCACATGTTGCCAAGGTAACCGTTGACACCGAGCCATTCACCAATCATGCTGCCGCCTACAAGGACAACGAGCGCCCAGAATAGGATATCGACGAGGAGTCCCTGTTTTTTCGGCTCATGACCGCCGACGAGGGGTGCAGCATAAATGCCCATGCCCAGCCAGGAGGTCGCAATCCAGAAAATCGCCAGCTGCAAGTGGTAGCCTTTTGTGATGCTGAACGGCAGGATATCGTGAATCCATTCTATACCGAAAAAACTGTCCGGTTCGATATAATAGTGGGCCAGCAATGCGCCAAACAGTGATTGTACAAGGAACAGAACCGTCACGATTGCAAAGTATTTCCCTGTTTTAACTTGTGACGAAGTCAACGGCTGGCTTTTCAAATCAAATTCCGGGAATTTCCCGTCTTTATAAGCTTCCTGCATTCCTAAATGATATCGATAGAAGACAAATAAAATAATAGCTACAAACAAGATCAATACAGTGACACTGGCACCGCTCCACCATACGGCGGAAAACGCCATTGTGTTGCCGGCATCTTCATAAAACGGCCAGTTATTCGTATAGGTAATATCATCATCTGTTCGATAGGTGCTTGAAAGCCATGCTGTCCAGAAGAAGAAATCTGCTATTTGTGTAATCTGATCTCCTTCAGCGACGTGGGCACGGTTTTCATCTGGCATGTGGCTTTCCTGGATGAGTCCTTCCTTCAGCCCCCAGCCATCGCCTTCCGTGAACACTTCCCGGTAATAATCACGGACACGCTCAACCCCGTATACTTGCGCATCTGTCAGCGGCAAGGTGTCTGTGGAAGAATCATAGCGATTCACCCGCATTTCTTCAATGACGGCCTCTTTTATGACGACCTGTTTTTCAGGAGCAAGATCGGCATAGTTAGCGCCATATGTTTCCTGTGCCTTGAAATCCTGCATGCCTTCTGTATAAATTTTCAATGACTCAGCTGTGTAATCCGGCCCCATGTAAGAACCGTGTCCGAGAACCGTTCCGTAATCCATCAGCCCGTACTTTTGGAAAACGCCCTGCCCACCGATGATCGATTCCTTCGACATCACTTCTTCCCCGGCCGGTCCGGTCACTTCTGCCGGGCGCGGCGCCATTCCTTTAAAGATCCAGAATCCGCCGACCAATAATACGGTGAAGCTGGCCACCAGGGTCAATACTAAAATTGACTTCAGCATGCCGTTCTTCACACCCGGTTTTTTCTCCGGTTCCAGGTGCTGTTCAAGTTTTCTGGCTTCCATCACTCTCATCTCCCTTTTGTTTTCTGAGTCAAGGTTACCACCGTTGCAAAAGGAAGAACTGTGCGCTATTTGGGAGCAACCAAGTGAAAAATATCACCAATCCGCCGTTTGTTTGTCAATCAGGTGACAGATGGCACCCTAAAGGCAAATTCTATGACATTTGTCACTTTTCTGCTCATGTGAGTCCGTTACACTAACACTAAGAACAATAAATACCTTTCCTATGATGGAAAAGCAAGAAAGGAAGGATGCAAATCAATGAACCATCATCATTCCATAAAGTCCCTTTTACAGAAAATGCATATATTCAAGGAATTGAGTGATACAGAACTTGATCCGATCCTTAATATTTCATACCCGCGCCAATTCAAGAAGCGTACGCTTGTATTCATGCAGGGCGATCCGCTTGATAAGGTATATTTCATCTACTCCGGGAGTGTGAAAATTTATAAAACGGATATGACCGGAAAGGAACAGATTGTCTCCATTTTGCAGGCGGGTGATATGTTTCCGCATGTCGGCTTTTTCCGGAAAGGTGATTATCCGGGCCACGCTGAAATCCTTGAAGATGCGACATTGATCGTCATTCCCATTGAGGAGTTTGAAAACATCATCATGACTTATCCGGACATCAGCATCAAGCTCTTCAGGGTACTGGGAGAAAAAATTGTGGATTTGCAAAACCGGCTGGAAGAACAGATTCTTTCCAACTCTTATGAACAAATCATAAAACTGCTGCTTCGTCTCTCCAAAAATCACGGTGTCGAGATTGAAGGTGGAAAATTCCAGCTGACCACCAATTTTACTAACCGTGAAATGGCGAATATGATCGGCACATCGCGTGAGACAGTGAGCCGGACACTGAATGGGTTTAAGAAAAACGGCATCATTACAATAGAAGAAAATGGCTTTTTCATTATTGATTCGGTCAGGTTGAAAGATGAACTGATTTACGGGTAGTGACCTGGTTCACTTCATCATTGACTGAGAATGAGTATAATTTTCATTAATCAAACACAGGGAGGAATTCATATGGCAGCACCATCAGTTGTTGAATTGGATGTACGCGAGGATTTATTGAATAAACGGGAGCCTTTCCAAAAAATCATGGAGGCGGTCGGTTCACTTCAGCCTGAAGACGTATTTGTCCTTCATGCGACCATCAAGCCGGTGCCTCTTATCTCGCTTATGAAGGCAAAAGGCTATAAAGCGGAAAGCGAAAAGATCGACAGCAAACATTGGCAAATCACATTCAAAAGAGGCGATTCCGATGAAGCTTGACAACAGGGGCCTTGAACCGCCCGAACCGATGATGAGGACGCTCGCAGCGCTGGAAGACCTTGCGGATGGCGAACAGCTGATCATCCGGAACGACCGCCGCCCGATGTTTTTGTTTGCGGAATTGGATGAACGAGGCTGGAGTTACGCATACGAAGAAATGAACGACAGCAGCTTTGAAATTACCATTACCAAGAACGGGTGATCGTGATGATTCCTACAGTCAACGCCAAAACGGAAACGAATGTTAAATTACCGTTTTCCTTCATTTTTTATAGCCTTGCAGCTTTCATCGTTTCCCAAATCCTTCTTCTGGCCAACAGTGATTTGATCGTCCAGGGCATATTCCGGGTTCCAGTCATCTGGGCCGCAGCCCATTTGCTGCTGCTTGGCTGGGCGGTGATGGTGACGATGGGGGCGATGTACCAGCTTATTCCTGTCGTCTTTTTGACGCCGATTTGGAATGAGCGGTTCGGTTTTGTCCAATTTGCCGTAACGGCAGCTGGCATCACCTCTTTTGCGGCAGCACTTGCGCTTTATCCGGCCGCAATTGTATGGACAGGCACACTTACCTTGATCGGCATCCTGATGTTTTTATTCCAGATGGTCATGACGATAAAATCACAGCCGAAGTGGGATATCCTGCACCTGTTCATCGCAACTGCGCTCGCCTTCTTATTTGCGGCTATCGGCATGGGCATCATGCTTGCGGTAAACCTGCAGTCAGGAGTCGGCTGGGTCAACCATGAAGCGCTTCTGAAAACCCATATCCTGTTTGGAATAAACGGCTGGTTCACACTGTTGATCTTCGGGTTTTCATATAAAATGGTACCCATGTTTTCCCTTTCGCACGGATTCACGATGAAATGGAGCAAATATGTATACAGCTTTTACATGGCCGGCCTCGCTGTTTTGACTGCTTCTTACTTTCTCAGCAGTAAATCGCTCATGCAGGCTGGAGCTGTACTGCTCCTGGCCGGATTCAGTTTTTTCCTGTATCACATAAAAGAAATTATCGGCAAACGCATCAAGAAAAAACTCGATAAGCCGTTCATGTTCTCTCTGGCGGCAGCCGTCTTTGGCTGGCTTGTACACGCGGCCGGGACGATCGCCGTTTTCACACCTGATGTGACACCAGTTATGTATGCAATTCTCATTTACCTTTATATCATGGGCTGGATCATTTTCAGCATTCTCGGTTATTTATACAAGATCGTCCCGTTCCTCTGGTGGACACACCGGTACAGCGGCGAGATGGGCAAAGCGGGAGTCCCTGCGCTTAAAGACCTCATCAATGAGAAAGCAGGTGTCATCATTTTCATCGCACTTGCGATCGCACTTGCCGGCATCAGCGGGTCAATCTTATTTACTCAGAAACTTTCATTCCTTGTTTTCCAGACGTTATTCGGCGCGGCGGTTCTCGCGTACAGCGGCACAGTCGCAAGCATTGTGAAAAAATAATCAAGGGGGCAATAAAAATGAATTCACTAGATAAGACAGTCGTTCAGGAAAGATTGAAAACGGTGATTGACCCTGAGCTTGGCATCAACATTGTAGATCTCGGCCTCATTTATGAAGTGGCAGCGGATGAATCCGGAAACCTTAAAATAACAATGACACTGACAACTCCGGGCTGCCCGCTACACGACAGCATTGTCGGCGGAGTGAAAAGCTCGCTGACTGATGTTGAAGGTGTCGCATCGGTAGACGTCAATGTCGTATGGAGTCCGCCGTGGACTCCTGACCGGATGAGTGAAGAAGCAGCCAGAATGCTGCATGGATAAACTGAAAGACTGAAAGCTCAGAGTTTATGAATCATGAAACTCTGGGCTTTTTGTTTTTTGCCAAATTCCATTAAGCATCCTTTAACGGAATAAAAATCCGGGAAAATGATAGCAGACTATTCTGGATGTTATCCGTTCCTTTCCGCTGCAGGCATTCGCTTTCCACGGGGCGACCGGGAACCTGTTCGCGCCGGTGGGGTCTTCCCTGTTCGCTTCCCCCGCTGGAGTCTCATGCCTTCCACTTAAATTCACTTAGTTTTTGAATCATTATTAGTACAGGAAAAAGGACATCTGTGTTCAACTGTCCGTTTCAAAATGCTATTGATTGAAAGTCTCTCCATCTTCCACAACCCTGTCCATTAACAGAAAATGTTTTCCACCTCCCTCTATCACTTTTTGTCCATCAAGAACAAATGCGAAAGGCGACCGCTTAGCGGCGTAAGCATAAGCCGAGGTACCGGCAGGTAGATGCTCTTTCCTTCCGGAGGGGATCACCGGTTATGACGATAGCCTCTGGCGCCTGGAGCTGGACGATTCCCTTCTGGCTCCACAATATTTAAATTTTTATAATTTCCTAAACAACAAAAATCAAGCAGGCAACCCTTTAAGGATTTCCTGCTCGATTTTTGAATTGATTTTTACTATTTTCCGAAATGCTCCGATCGAAGGAGAGTATTGAGATAGAACTGTTTATTATCCCCCGCTTACAGGAGGAATGAAAGCGACGGTATCGCCGTCTTTAAGCTCGGTGTCTTCGTCGGCATACTCCTCATTGACAGCCGTCATCGCACTTTCAAGCGTTGTAAAGCCGTACTTTTCCTTCATGATGCCGCGAAGTTCTTTCACTGATCCTGGAACAGTATCCAGTTCAACCTCATTCGTCCCTGCTGTTTCCTGCAGCTGTGCGAAGAGCAATACTTTTATCATGATAAATCACCTTCTTCTGGGCGTCCGGTCGGATAGGCGGTTTTTTCAAGCTGATCGCCGATCCATTTTTCGCCGTCTTCCCAGTGTTCTTTTTTCCAGATTGGCACAATTTCTTTGATGCGTTCGATCGCATAGCGGCTTGCCTCGTAGGAATCGGCCCGGTGCGGGGTTGAAACTGCAATCACTACTGCAATATCAGAAATCTCCAGTCTCCCGATCCGGTGTGTGATGGCTGTTTCCGCATCCGGCCATTTTTGCTTGATTTCGTCGCCTATTTGCGCAAGCTTTCTTTCAGCCATGCTTTTATAAGCGTCATATTCAAGGTGCAGGGTGCGCTTGCCTTTTGTAAACTCCCTGACGGTGCCGATAAATGTGTTGATTGCACCTGCTTCCGCCCTGAACACCTTTCTCGATACTTCTTCTATGGAAATCGGTTCCCGTATAATCAAAAAACGGTTATCGTTCATGTCATCACCCTTCCAGTTCTTTTAGAATGGATGTTAAATATTCGTCTTCTTCATTGATATGGAATACAGGCAGCTCAGACACTCCCGCAGATTGCAGGTCAAACCAGCAAATAACGGCTTTGATGTTCTCCAATTCATCAAGCAAATGAAGGTCCTCTTCGGTCCTTAACAGGACAGCTTTCGGATATGGCTCTTTTTTGTATCCTTCAATCAGGATGACATCAACCGGCAGCTGTTCGTATATCTTCAAGAAATCTCCTGGTTCCCAGCCGTTTTCACTGGCTGCACTCAGGTTCAATAAGCCTCCGCCTTCCACCAATACTGAAGAAGCACCTGCTTCCCGGTGACGGGCGGTATCTTTTCCCCGGTCTCCTATCTCCGGCATCCCGCCGTGCCCGTGATGCTTGATTGTTCCTGCTTTGACCCCTGCCGCGGACAACCTTTCTATCAGTTTCACAGTGAGTGTCGTTTTGCCGCTGTCCTGATAGCCGACGACCTGGAAAACGGGTTTTGTCATTCCCAGGGCCATTCGCTTCCTTCAAAGTCTTCAAGCAGCAGCACTTCAACCATGTCACCGGATGCGAATCCTCTTGTTCCGCCCGGCAGAATCATCAGTGAATTCGTATTGATCAGGGAAGTCACGACATTTGACTTGTCCATGCCGCTTGGTTCCACGACTGCTCTTCCATCTGAGAAGCCGATCGTGCTGCGGACGAAGCGTGTGAATGGATTTGCTTTCGGGAAATCCGCTGTCAATTCGGCCGTCACCTTTTTAAGGTGCGGTTTGTCTGTTTCAAGCATGGCCTGTATTACCGGGCGCGCATAGATTTCAAATCCGACATAGCTTGCTGATGGATTGCCGCTGAGCCCGAATAAGAGCTTGCCGTCCAGTTGGGCCACAGTTGTTACGCTGCCCGGCCTCATCGCTACTTTGTTAAATAGGACTTCCGCTCCGAGGCGTTCATAAATCGCTGGCATGTGGTCATAATCACCTACTGCCACTCCGCCTGTTGTTACCAGGCAATCGACTTCCTTAAGCATTTCTTTAACTGAATTATACGTAATATCCAAATCATCGATGAGCTGGCCGAAATATTTCACTTCCCCGCCGGCACGGACGATTTGGGATGACATCATATATGAATTGCTGTTTCGGATTTTCCCCGGTTCGAGCTCTTCGTGGACATCAAGAAGTTCTGATCCTGTCGCAAACAGGCCGACGACCGGCTTTTTCATGACAGGCACTTCCGCATAGCCGAACGTGGCGAGTACCGCTTTTATGCCAGGGTTGATTTTGCGCCCTTTTTTGACGAGGATATCGCCTTCAGTTGTTTCTGCCCCTTTGTAAGAAACATTATCTCCCGGCTTATAGCCGCGTTTGATCGACATATATGTTTTTCCATCTTCTCTGAATTCCTTCGCAAGTTCCAGCATGACAACAGCATTGGACCCTTCAGGCATCTTTGCCCCGGTCATGATCCGGATCGCCTTCTTGTCCCCGACAGCATTGCTGGCAATTGACCCTGCTCCGATTTCTTCTATCACTTCAAACGTTACCGGGTTATCCTGTGAGGCCCCTTCGGAATCCTGTGCACGAATGGCGAAACCGTCATAGGGCGCTCGATCAAAATGGGGAATATCATGATCGGCGATAATATCCTCGGCAAGGTATCTGCCGTCACATTCATTGATGGAAACGGTCTCTTTTGTACCCTTGCGTGCATATTTCATTACCTTTTCTGCCGCTTCAGAAACAGGTATCGGTTTACGGTGCAATCCCATGATTCGCTTCAACTCCTATTCAGTCACTCTTTTCCATTGTACCAGAGGTGCCGCTGCTTGATTATGACATCTTTTTAACTCTTTCCACCGTCCCTATGATCCTTAGCATGGATAAAAATGCCTATTTCCTGTTTTATGTTTGTAATAAAGAGGGAATATAGTAGACGGTATTCAATTATCGGTGCTAACTCTTTTTAGGGAAGTTCTGTTTAACTTGATGGGATTGATAACGGTGGAGAGTTGATTTGTGCTTGCTTCGATTCCCTGCCACTGACTGCGATCCGGCATAACAGTGCCTATAGAAAAGAGAACTGAGCTTACTGCTGCCCAGTTCATTTCACTTTTTCATATTCTTTTTCAAGGCGGTTCAGCGTCTCATCAAACTGCTCGCCCCAGTAATCATCAATTTCGTGGAAGATCATTTCACCATTTTTATCGATCAGTCCAAAACCGCGGAATGCTGTTTCATCGTTCCTCATGTCCATTGCTTCAATAAGTTTGAAATCAGGGTCAGATAAAAAATCCACCCTTTTGTCGTAGCGTTCATCAAGAGCGTCCGTCAATTGTTTCAGTTCACTTGGTCTATCATGGGAGATGGCATAAACATCCGCATCAAACTTGTCCAGCTTATCGAGATTTTCATGCAACTCAACTAGTTGCTGCTGACAAGTCCCTCAGGTGTATGTTGTGAAAAAAAACAGGATAACAGGTTTGTCAGCAGGGACTGTCACTTCTTCTCCATCCTGGTTTTTCAGCGTGAACTCACCTGTCTGTTCATCGCCTCCTCCACATGCGGTCAAGGCCAGCATAGCTGCAAGAATAAGTGTGAGAAAATAAAGCTGTTTGTTTTTCATGCCGTTCTTCCTTTCCTAAATACATTGACATAACATTTGAAAAATAGAATGAGGCCTTTTGCTGAATTGATAACAGCACAGTAGAGATGCTCACTTTCTGGGAACGGTCTCGAAGGGCTCGCTTACCCCATTTCATCTAAATAAAATCAATAATGGAATATAACCTGGCAATGCCGTTAAAAAGGAAGCACCCTGTTCAAAGAGTGCCTCCTTCATTATGCCTCAATCAATCCGGTACACCAAGGGCAATTTTCGCAAAACGTGACATTCTGTCTTTTGTCCACGGCGGATTCCATACAATGTCCACTTCTACATCATTCACTTCCGGCAAGTCGGAAAGCGCGCGTTTCACGTCGTTTGAAATCGTGCCGGCAAGCGGGCAGCCCATAGCTGTCAGTGTCATTGTAACCTTTGCATTGCCGTCGTCGTCCATATCGACACCGTATACAAGTCCCAGATTGACAATATCTATACCCAGTTCTGGGTCAATTACGTTTTCAAGTGCACCCATCAAACTTTCTTCCATTTCTTTTTCCATCGTGCCACTCCTTTCAATCATTGTCTTTTCCTATTATAACTGATTTTGATTTTCAATAAAAATGTACTGAACTAAAAAATCACCGCATACGCTTGTTTTACACGAAATTCACTATTGTTTCACACAGGAGGCCTGGGTAATCAATGCCTGAACAATATATCTTTTTTCATCCGAATGGAAAACGAATCGTCATTAAGGATATCCCCCGTGTACAATCAGAGAAACAAGCCTTTGCGCTTAACAGCGCCCTGCAAAAGCAAATTGATGAAATTTGCAGGTCCATCAATCCCCAGGATATATATCGGTTCACCTGGCCAGCAGATGAGACGTAAACCAATCGACTGTGTTCAGAAGGGCTTCGCGAGACACTTTATGTGCCGCCTGCGGATCCGAAATAAATTTAAGCTTCCTGCCGGGGTCTCCATAGTGATCAAGCACTTCCATGTAAAATTGCTCCGAATGGGAATATGGGACCACATTATCCTGCCGGCCATGCCATAGAAGCAAGGGCCTCTCCTGCAGTGCCTCAATATTTTGCCCGAGATCGAAACGGTCAAGCAGATCCAGCGTTTCCTGGAGCTCATTGTGTGAAATTGGAAGCTCCTCTCCATTGTTCTCCATATAACGAATTTGTTCTTCGGCGAATTTTCGATAATACGGTGATCCCATCAAGGTGACCGCTGATCTGATCCAGTCATATTGCGTCAGCGCACCGTATGTCGTGATTCCTCCCATCGAGGTGCCGGCAAGTCCGATCCGGCTGTCTATCAGCCCCTGCTCTTCAAGACGGTTCTTTATGGCGCCGATTTCTTCTATTTCATTAATCACGATACTCCAGAAAAGCGGCCCCATATCACTATTCGAAAGGCCTTTTTCATTCCGTTCCCCGTGATGCAGAGCTTCAGGAAGGACAACCCGGAACCCTTCTTCCGCCAGTAAATAGGCAAAATGCAAATTGTGTTCCTTTGCACTTGTGAATCCATGAATGAAAATGACAAGCGGAAGTTCTGAGTAAAAAGCATCCTCCGCTGCCACATGCAGTGCGGGTATGTCTGCTATCCTGTCATGTTTGATTACAATCATCGGTTCTTCCCCTTTGGTATAAATATGATTATCATTCAGCACAATTTATTTTAACGGCTGCGGGAATGTCTTGCCAGTCATTGACCCGAGATTTTCTGGCCCGTAATTCCAGGCGTCATACTGTTTCTTAAAACGGTATGTAAAGGCTATTTACATCTTTTTAAAAGTTTTCTGTTAGAACTCTTTTTAAAAAAAGGTTAAACTAACAATACCAAATATTTTAAAAAAACCAAAGAAAAGCCACTTCCATTCATAAACGGCTTTCAGGGTAATATTTACACTTTAAAATGCGAAAGCGTTTTTGCTTCCATTTTTGAAATGAGGGTGACACATTGGATAAACATTTAATCGCCGTCGACCTGGACGGCACATTGCTTACGACAGAAAAAACAATTACAGACCGCACAAAACAGGCGCTTCACGAGGCGGCAGCAGCTGGACACCATGTTGTCATCGCAACCGGGCGGCCGGTACGGGCCAGCATGCCTTATTACAAAGAACTGGGCCTTTCCACTCCGATGGTCAACTTCAACGGCGCCTTCGTCCACCATCCCGGCGATAAGAATTGGGGGATCTATCATACGCCGCTGCAGCTGAAAACAGCACGGCATATCATCGAATCTGCCAATGATTTCGATGCCAAAAATATTCTCGCTGAGGTCGTGGATGATGTCTATTTGCATAAATATGACAAAGAATTTCATGCCGTCTTTTCGATGGGAAACCCGAAGGTGACAACCGGGGACCTGCTTAAGTACCTGGCTGATGACCCAACTTCGATTTTGATTCATCCGCATGATCATAATGTGGATGAAATCAGAGAACACCTCGACACGAGGCATGCTGAGGTGATCGAGCACCGCAAGTGGGGTGCACCATGGCATGTCATCGAAATTGTCCGCAAAGGCCTCAACAAAGCAGTCGGCCTGAAGCGCATCGCCGATCACTTCAACGTCCCGAAAGACCGAATCATTGCATTCGGTGACGAAGACAACGACCTGGAAATGATTGAGTATGCCGGGCACGGCGTCGCCATGGGGAATGCAATCGATGCCTTAAAAAACATCGCCAACTCGGTAACAGCCCACAACGATGAAGATGGTGTCGCATTGATGCTTGAAGAGAAACTTGGAATCAAAACCGTGTAGGGGGGACCATCCATGCCGCTCTCTGAAAAAGGTCTGAAGCCCGGCCAGCCTTGCCCGCCCTTTTCCCTGCCTGCAATTGACGGCAGGACATACAGTCTCGAGACGTTTCGCGGAAAACCGCTTCTGCTCCATTTCATGAGGGGAACGTGGTGACCCAATTGCCGAAAGCAGCTCGGGAAGCTGCGTGAACAATATGCGACATTCAAAAATGCAGGTGTTGAGATTGCGGCCATTTTCGGCCAAAAGGCAGATATGGTGAAAAAATTTGCACAAAGCGAACCTTTCCCGTTTCCGCTCCTTATCGATGAAAACCGGAGCGAAATCAAAGCCTTCGATGTCTATCACCCAATCGGCATAGACGCTTTTAATATTGCCAGGCCAAGTACCTTTTTGATCGACGCTGACGGCCGCATCGCCTTTTCTTATATCGGCAAGAGCCAATTCGACCGGCCCGGGAACTCACTGGTGTATAAAGAAGTCCAGCCAATCCTCGGTGAGACATTCAATGACCATGACAATGGACAATGACCTAGATCATTAACCCGGACAGTGTGCCGGGTTTTCTTTTTGAATGGCTCCTGTTATTTAGAGGAAGACTAACTTTTCAGGCCGCAATCAAACTGCCGTGCCTAAAAATAGAGAATAATTGAATTTATAGGGACTGAACCCTCATTCAGTGCGTCTAATTAGTGAAAAGCCACATTTACAGGTGCTGAATCCCTGTTCAGTGCCCCTAACTAGTGGAAAGCCACATTTTCAGGTGCTGAATCCCTGTTCAGTGCCCCTAATTAGTGAAAAGCCTAATTTACAGGTGTTGAACTCTCTTTCACTCCCTTTAGTCAGATAAATCAACAAATTATGAGCATACAAACACACCCCTGATTCCCTATAAACAAGCAAAATCAACATGACAGCCACTGAACTAACATTCCTTGCCGCATCGCACATAAAAATAACGCTTTTGCCTGAAACTAACCATGCAGTACGATATGTCTTAAAACTATTCAGGAGGGATTTTGTCATGAGCAAAAGAAGCAAATCCAAGCGCTTTGTTCAACAAGGTTCTGATTCGGTCAAAAAACATTCTGAACGTTTTCCATACCGTAAGACACTCTCCGACACTGATGCTGAAATACAAGCTGAAATGATCGACCTCACCTCGCGGGGTGGCGCATAGATGGAAAACAAGCGGGTTCAGCTTGCAAAAGCAGCCGTACACCGCGCTGAAACATCCAGCCATGCCGCCATTACACCCGAGGAATTCCGTGAGGCCCGTAATAAGCTGACAGCAGCCAAAAATGACGTATCGTCTGCCATTGCAGACTCATCAAACACTGAAAGAATCTGGCTCAAGGATATGGAGAAGCGGCTGGACGACGCCCGTATGTATATCCAACAAAAAGGGAACAAGCCGAAATACTTCTGAATTGTCCGGTGCCGGAAGATGCGGTTTGCAGTGAAAGCAGCGGGGGCCGGTTTGGGCCGGAATCCCCGCTGTACTATGTTGACAGCGGGAACAACAACTGTACCAGATTGAGTTTATTGCAATTTCCGTCTTTTCTTACTATCCTATACATACATCCACAAAAGAGTTTTCAAATGAAATGACAAGTTCCATATCATGATGAGGAGGTACTTTAATGAATGTATCAGTTGAACATACGCCTAACCCAAACGCGGTCAAAATAACAGCGCCGGAAAACCTTTTCCAGGAAGGGAGTGTTTCCGCAAGCTCGGCCGATCAGACCGAACATCCAGTATTGAAATCACTCCTTTCAATCGCCGGCGTAGATAATGCCTTTGGAAACAGCAACTTTGTCACGGTAACAAAATCCCCTTCGGTTGAGTGGGCAGCCATCATGCCGGAGATCGAAGCGTTTTTTGATGAGTACGGCAAATAAGCTGTTGTGAAACTTCTATAATATTGTGGACCAAAAAGGATGGGAGGCGCTCCCATCCTTTTCATCTTCCTGCAATTTGCAGACAAGCGGTGCCCGTGTCCTGGTTTAGTCAGCGTGAATAATGGCCAGTGCTGCGTGAAAACCATGAGCTGCGAGGGTGAAACCGCGGCACAACTGCTGCCCTTCTGCCCTAACATGAAGAAAGGCCCTGCTGAATGCTGTACATGACCAACAATCAGCAGAAGCCTCCAACAGAAACCGCTATCCTGCTTTCTTACCGTTTCACGGCTGCTCCAGCGTAAACATCTTAACAACTGTCAACTTTTCCGGTTCTGCTTCTTCTCCATCAACCTTTGAAGCTGTTACGGTCAAAGCTGCTTCATATTCACCTGCCGCTGCCTGCTCCGTTTTCCATTCATCAGACCAGCTTTTCGATTCACCGGGCTTGAGGGTGATGGTTTCAAGCGCCTGAGTGAACATTCTGCCGTCCGAGTATCGGTATACCTCATTCCCCGCTGAATCGGTTACGATTATTTCAAATTTCTGTCCGCTGGTAAACTCGATATCCGACTCATTATCCCCTTTGTTCGCGATGGTTATCGTAAAAGCAACAGCGTCCTCTCCAGGTGCGGCTTCACCTGATACTTCAAGGCCGCCAGCCTTCTGTTTTTCATCATCACTGTCAGAACCGTTTACAGGAGCACTTTTTTCAGATCCGCAGCCTGCCGCCAATAACAGCAGGGCTGCAGCAAGAACCCATTTTTTCAGCATAATTGCCGACCCCTTTCATCTCTAAAACTATTCGCGCCGGAAGAAACCGAATATCCCGGTTGTCTCGACAATGTTTGTAAATGCCTGAGGGTCCACTTCCCTGATAATATGCTCAAGATCATAAAGCTCATAACGAGTAATGACCATAATAAGCATTTCCTTATCTTCCTTTGTGAAAGCACCTTTAGCAGGCAGTGTGGTAATGCCGCGGACGAGCTTCGAATGAATCGCCTTTTGCAGCTCTTCACCCTTTTTCGTGATGATCATTGCCGTCAGTTTCTCATGTCGTGTATGGATCGCATCTATGATCCTTGTTGAAACATAGAGGGTGACCAGCGTATAAAGCGCTTTTTCCCAGCCAAACAGCAAACCTGCAGTAACAATAATGACACTGTTCAGGACAAAAATATAATTTCCAACCGGACGGTCTTTCATACGTGAAAGAACCATCGCCACAATGTCAAGCCCGCCTGTCGAAGCACCCCACTTCAGCGTGAACCCGATGCCGAGTGCGGCTATGACACCGCCGAATACAGCATTCAGCAGAATATCCTCCGATAACGGATAAATAGGGATTACTTCCAGAAAAAAGGTGGTTGTTGCAACACTGACGAAGCTGTATATCGTAAAAGACTTGCCGACCTTTTTCCAGCCGAGTACCGTAACCGGGATATTCAGGACAAACAACAGAATACCAGTCGAAATATGTATCGAAGTGAATGCAAAAATACTCGATAACAGCTGCGCTACTCCTGTAAAACCGCTGGCATAGACATTTGCAGGGATTAAAAACAGGTTAAGGGAAAGTGCATTCAAAAGTGCACCGATTACTACAATGACGAATTTTTTCGATTCCAGCAGCACAATCTTTCCTCCTTTTCATTTCCATCAAACCATCTGTCTGTTCCATCATTTATATCCTACCATTTCCTTAATGACTGCAACAGAACAACAGGATGATATATACCCATACCCCACTTGCATTTCTCTTCTAACGCGGAATTGTACAGAATATGGATTGAATTTTTCGATTTTTACGGATAAACTGAAGTAAACTGAGAGTAGAACCGAGAGAAAGGTGAGACGTATGAACGTTAAAATCATTGCTGACAGCGGGACTGACTTGCCGCTTTCCTTCTTCCAGGAAGAAAGCATCGAGTATTTGCCGCTTGTTGTCCACTTGAATAATGAAGACTATTTTGACCATGAAACGATTAAACCGATTGATGTGTATGATGCAATGAGGGCAGGTGCCATTCCTAAAACATCACAGATCTCACCGGTCCGTTTCAAAGACGCTTTCACGAAATATGCCGAACAGGGACAGTCCTGCATCTATGTCGCCTTCTCATCTGAACTTTCCGGCACCTATCAGACAGCCGTCATGATGAAAAATGAAGTCCAGGAAGAATACCCTGATTTCAAACTCGAAATCATTGATTCAAAAGCGGCTTCACTCGGCCATGGCCTTATCGTCAAAGAAGCGGCTAGACTGGCCAAAGACGGCAGATCATTGGATGAAATCAAAGAGCGTGTCCTCTTTTACAGAGACCATATGGAGCACTTATTTACAGTGGACGACCTTGAATACTTATATAGAGGCGGAAGAGTAAGTAAGACAAGTGCGTTTGTCGGTACCCTCCTTAAGATAAAGCCGCTTTTGCATGTTGAAGAGGGAAAACTTATTCCGCTTGAAAAATTGCGCGGCAGTAAAAAGGTGTTAGGCCGGATGGTTGAATTGATGGACGAAAGAGGCGAAGGTCTTGATAAGCAACTTGTTGCCATCAGCCATGCCGACAGCCTTGAGCGTGCGGAAGAGCTGAAAAGCATGATCCAGGATAAATTCGGCACAACTGAATTCCTTATCGAGGACATCGGTGCCGTCATCGGTTCACATGCCGGCCCGGGCACAATCGCGCTATTCTTTTTAAATAAACTTCCACAATAACAAAACTCGCATACATACTGCCTTTCCGCTTGCTGCATCCTATATATAAAGGATTCCAACGGAAAGGAGCGAGCATCCATGCCGACAAAAGATGACGATAAAAAGGCGAAAGACAACAACGCAAAGCGCCAGCTGAAAAATGAACGCCGCGACCAGAACAGACAGCGCGGCGAACGGCAGTTTTCCAAAAAAACAGATCACCTTTAATATTCGAAAACGCACATTTCATCACACCGGGAATGTGCGTTTATTTTTTATTTGGCTGTAGGAAATGCCCCGTTCGGATCGGCAATGTCCCTTTTTTTGCAGCAAGGAGTGTCAGTTTCATGATTGCGTGACAGCTGATGTATGAGTTTTAAACGGTTCTCTGGCAAGTTTCAACCCCAAGCGGAGATTTCACGCGGATTGGACCGCAGCTATGTCATTAAAATGCACGTCACAAATTCGTGTTTTTATGCGGAAATCCCCTATTTCACACCCCAATTTAATATTCAAGCCAGATGATCGCTGTTCCACACCCCACGGCTTCACGGCCACTATGCCCACTCACCCGGCATTCAAACGCCGCACTCAATCCGATCAACCGGCCCTCTTCCATCTCATAAACCTGACAATCTGTTCCATCAGTATGCACACGATAAGGCCAAGGATCAGTCCGTTATTGACCACAGTCTGCAAAAATGACGGCAGGCTGTGTACGGCATCCGCAGGCACAAACATGCCGCCAAAGCCAATCATAATTGAAACAGCAATAATAAAATATTCCGTCTCACTGGGATCAGCCTCCACGTATGACTTGAGACCGATGCCAATGAGACTTGCGATCGGCACGAATACAGTTGCATATCCTACTGGCGCCGGCAGTGCCGCAAAGAATGATGTGACTGCTGGAAAAAGACTGATGGCAGCCAGCAGTCCGCTTCCTATCATAAAAGGGAGCCGTTGCGCCACTTTTGTTTCTTTTATGAAACCAGCTGTGCCAGAAATCGGCACTGGGCCAACTGCTGAAAAAATACCGCTCAGCCACTGGTTCACAGCCATGACGAAACTGGCCTTTTCCATATTGACGGTTTCCGTACGGTGTCCCTGCTTCTCCAAAACAGATTCAACAGCCTGAACGGTCGCAATCATATTTGTCAAAAGGAGCAATCCTACCAAAATGGCTGTCACTCCCATGCCGGCCTGGAAAGATGGCATGCCCCAAACGAAAACTTCGGGAACAGACATCCATCCTTCCGCGGGTTTAACGGCAACGGTTAAATCAAATGCCGCAAACAGGATCCATCCGATGATCAATGTAATTAGAACGGAATAACTGCTCAACAGACGATTGGAAGACTTAGAAAGTAAAATTGAAATGATGACGACTACAAATGACAGCACTGCGACCCGGACATGGATGCCTTCTGTCACATAACCGATGCCGAGCATCCCCTTGATAAAAGATCCGCTCAACTGTGCGCCGAGCAAAATCAAATATGTTCCTGTAACAAGCGGCGTAAACAGCACACGGATATATTTGACAAGCTTAAAAACAGCAAGAAAGGCAAATAAAAAACCGCTGATGAACAGCGCCCCTTCCAACTGCCTCAGCGCATCATAAGGATCGAGACCGCCTGCTGCCGCAAAGCCTGCATAGATTAAAAAGATCCCCCACCACAATCCGGCCGGCCCTTCCATGATCGGCAGCCTATGGCCGAGCGCCGCCTGAAGAATCCCGGCGATGCCAAGGACAAACAGTGTCCGCTGCATAAAAGCAGCGATTTCGGGCAAGGGCAGGCCGAATGCGCTGCCAATGGAAAGCGGAGCAACGATGCTGCCGGCAAGTATGAAAACAAACCATTGCAAAGACCCGAGTGTTGTCCGCATGTTATTCCCCCTTTCGTTTGTGGCTTTTCCTTCCCTTTAGGTTTAGCAGAAAATTAACCGTGACCTTACCTTATTATGAATGCCCATGTTAAGCCTCAAGATTATCATCAGCGTGGTTTTTATCGGACGTAGACTTCTGGTTCCACTGAAAATCACCTCGATTTCCGCGGAGCTTCCGGACAATCTTCCTCACCCGGGCTGCTGGCCTTGTGGCGTCCGTATTCCCAAGGATGTGAATAAGCGTCCCCGGAAGTCCTGTGACTATCCAAACCTCCAGCGAAGCCGGGGCTCGATGGTTCGGCAGCAAAAAGCGAAGACTGGTTTTGACGACCCTCCTATCAACTTGTTAATTCAGCGCCTTCCGTAAACAACTTGATTTTCTTCCGTTAATACAGGATATTATGTATATAAAGAGGTACGGATTGGAGGAATAAAAATGGCAAAAGACAGTTCATTTGATATTGTATCAAAAATTGACATGCAGGAAGTCAGCAATGCAATCAATATCGCAAAAAAAGAAATTCAAAATCGTTATGACTTCAAAGGCTCAAAAAGTGACATATCCCTTGATGACGAAGAACTGGTGCTCATTTCAGACGATGAGTTCAAGCTTGAACAGCTTAAGGACGTCTTGATCGGCAAACTGGTGAAACGAGATGTGCCTGTCAAGAACCTTGATTACGGAAAGGTTGAGCCGGCTTCAGGCGGGACCGTGCGCCAGCGCGCCAAACTCGTCCAGGGCATCGATAAGGAAAACGCCAAGAAAATCAACACGATTATCAAAAACGCCAACCTGAAAGTGAAAAGCCAGATTCAGGACGACCAGGTCCGTGTCACCGGCAAAAGCCGCGATGATTTGCAAAAAGTGATTGCAGCCATCAAAGAGTCCGACCTGCCCATTGATGTACAATTCGTCAACTATCGGTAATCACCTAAAGGAGACATAGGTTTGCAGGATCTGTTTCGGGTAATTCGTTCCCTGAAAAACGGGAATGGTCATGATTACCGGTGTACCATTTCCACTAATCGGATACAAATGAATTTATCCTGCGGCTTTTACAGGAACGATTCACTCAGAATCGTTCCTGTAATTGGGGTATACCTGTTTATGAAGACGATTCCCTTAAAATCGCCCCCTCCCCTAATTGACGAAAATCTAGTTTATAAATGCAACCCTCTCACGCCCTTACCATCCTCCCTGGCCAAAGCAGAAATACAATATGCGAATACTTAGTCATTTATTGAGCTCCACCTGATGCTCCCCCGTAAACTCAGCAGTCCAGTTCCCTACATACCGAGTTTTCACTATTTGTATACAGCTTTCCTGTCTTTCTTCACGTATACTATTGAAAGAATCAGCTCTTTACGTCAAATGGACTTATTCACTTTAAATACGTTAGAAAGTTCACAAACTGTTCAATGAATCCCCATTGATTCCATATACCTCTTCCCGTATTATTGAGGATGTAGATGAGATACCCGCGGGGGTAACAAATAACTCCCCCGCTTTTTAAAAGAAAAAGTTTGTTCATAACTTAACATTTTACTTTTTAAAGGATTAACATCCGTAGGAGGAATTCATATGTCAAAAAAAATCGTAATCGTCGGTGGAGTAGCTGGCGGTGCAACTACAGCAGCGAGACTTCGCAGACTCGATGAAACATCAGAAATCGTTCTTTTTGAAAAAGGTGAATATATTTCATTTGCAAACTGCGGTTTGCCATATTATATCGGCGAGACAATCAAGGATCGTGATGCCCTTTTAGTACAGACAGTTGAAGGCATGTCAAAGAAATTCAACCTGGACATCCGTAATCTAAGTGAAGTTGTCAGCATTGACCGCAATCATAAGACAATTGTCGTAAAGAACGTGCAAACCGGTGAGCTTTATGATGAAACGTATGACAAACTTGTCCTTTCGCCTGGAGCCAAGCCGCTTGTTCCGCCAATTCCGGGCCTTGATAAAGCTGAAGATGTCTTCACTTTGCGCAACATACCGGATACGGACAAAATCAAAGATTTCGTAGATAATGCAAAACCTGGAAAAGCGACTGTCATCGGCGGCGGGTTCATCGGCGTTGAAATGGCTGAGAACCTTCATGAACGAGGCGTGGAAGTGACACTTGTCGAAGCAGCAAACCAGATCATGGCACCTGTTGACTATGAAATGGCATCCATTCTTCATCAGCATTTGCGTGATACAGGGGTCAACCTCATTCTTGAAGACGGAGTGAAGGAATTCAAAGATTATGGCCGCAAAATTGTGCTTAACAGTGGTTTGGAAGTCGAAAATGACCTTGTCATCCTGTCAATCGGTGTCAAGCCTGAAAGCAAACTCGCCGTTGATGCCGGACTTGAAGTCGGGGAACGCGGCGGCATTAAAGTGAATGACTATCTGCAAACGAACGACCCGGACATTTATGCAATTGGTGATGCAATCGAAGTTACCGACTACATCACACGCAAGCCGACAATGATTCCGCTGGCGTGGCCGGCAAACCGCCAGGGCCGGATTGTCGCTAATAACATTTATGGAAAAGAAGAAAGATATCAAGGCACAATGGGTACATCGATTGCCAAGGTATTTGATTATACTGTTGCAGCAACCGGAAACAATGAAAAACTTCTCCAGCGCCACGGTATCGAGTACAAAGTTGTTCATGTCCACCCTGGTTCACATGCAGGATATTATCCTGGATCCTATCCAATTGCGCTGAAATTGATTTTTGATCCGGATACCGGCAAAATCTTCGGTGCCCAGGGTGTCGGCCAGGATGGTGTCGATAAGCGGATTGATGTCATTGCGACTGCAATAAAAGGCGGCCTGACTGTTGAGGACCTGCCAAACCTTGAGCTTGCCTATGCTCCTCCATTCTCTTCCGCAAAAGATCCTGTCAACATGGCCGGATATGTAGCTGTAAATATGATGGAGGAAATGACAGATACGGTCCAGTGGCATGAAATTGATGAAATTGTTGCCAACGGCGGCTACCTGATCGATGTCCGCGAACCGGCAGAACGTAAATTCGGCTATATCAAAGGCTCGAAAAACATTCCGCTTCCTGAACTTCGTGAACGCTTGAATGAACTTCCGAAGAATGAAGTCATTCACGTAACATGCCAGGTCGGCCTGCGCGGATACCTTGCAACAAGACTCTTGACCGAAAACGGCTTTACCGTGAAGAACCTTGACGGGGGATGGAAAACATACTCTTCTGTATTCGGCACAGGAGTTGGAGCCGCTGACACTGAAGTCAATGATTCCGGTGTAGCCCGCGCTGCAAAAAAAGATGAAGAAATATAAGAAATGCGCAAGGCGCCCGCTTAGCGGCGTACGCATAAGCGGGGGTACCCGCAGGAAGGCGGTTTTTCCTTCCGGAGGGGATCACCGCTTATGACGATAGCCGCTGGCGCCTGGAGCTGGACATTGATCCTGCTTGAAAACTTACCTTTCTTACCTATTAAAAGATGAGCCATTTGAAAACCAGGCGTGCGTTTACGCCTGGTTTTTTCGGTCTATAAAGGGATCAGAAATCAAAAAAAACTTCCTTTGAAATGACGAGCATATGCGTGTCGGGATTCCCATCTTCAGCAGGCTTTTCAGGAATGCCTGCCATTTGTTTTTCTCCCTCACTTTTGGCAAACACAAGTGTTTCAAGAGCAGGCGCTGTTAATTCGTTCATTTTATGCACAGAAATATAGACTTCATCAAGCGGCAATGTGCTAAAAGCTGCTTTCAACATTTCTTTAATGGCGGCTGCATAGAAGCCTGGCTTATCCTCCACTATCCACATTTCAAGTTCAGCGTTACGTCTGTCCCTGTCAATGTTAACCAGTGAGGCAATCCCAGCCAGCCGGGCATCCTCATCCAGGATGCCCCTGCTGTAAGTTGTGCCCTTCTCTTCTTCCTCATTCATTTTCTTAATATGATCCATTACATCATAAATCGAATCCATCCGGAAGCCAGGATATTCCGCTTCGTTGTTATTCCGGCTGAGTTTGAATACACCTTCCGCATAACTGCCATCCAACTTGACAAGCATCCTGGAATCACCGTACCTTCCTTTTTCTCTTAAGATATGCCCTTAATCATATCATAAGAAGAGATGTTGTTCAGCGGGTGTATGAAATTGTTACGAGTTTTTAAAACTATCAACGTTTTTAACGAAACGGGACATCAGCAATTCATCGGCATATTCGCCATTTTTCAATTTGATTTGGTTTACTTTCCGGCCTTCTTTACGGAAATTCAGTTTCTCATATAACCGGATTGCATATTCGTTTGTCGCAAACACTTCGAGAGTCACTTTTTCAATAAGCGGGTGGGTGCTGGCCCAGTCAAGCAGGGAAAGAATCATCAGTTTGCCTACCCCTTTGCCGCGCATCTGTTTTTTTACGCTGATCCCGAATGTTCCGGTATGGGCTGTTCGTTTGCGGCGGCCGTTTTTGAAGCTCAGCACGCCGATGATACGGCCATATTCTTCAGCAACGAGCAGAATGTCGCCGTGATGATCGCTGTGTTCTTTGATCCATTGCTTTTCCTGGGTCTCAGAGATGGTGAATTCTTCAGGAGAGGTCAGCATATACTCACTGTCACGGATTACTTTCCATGTATGTTCCATTACAGCGGCTGCATCTCTCACTTCTGCTTCCCGGAGTGTGATGATTTCACCGCTTGCCAGTTTGTATGTCTGTGGAAATGCCATGATTCCCCCGCCTTCCTGTCCCGAATTTTTGTTTTCTGACTAATCTGCCTGTGGAAGAGTGATCATGAAGGTTGTGACACCCTGGCATGATGTGACTTTCACTAAGCCATTATGTTTCTCGACAACTTGTTTGCTTACGGACAGACCCAATCCTGCCTTTAATTCCTTCGTTGTTATAAACGGTTCGAAAATACTGTCCAGAAGATGACCAGGTATCGGCATGCCGTTATTGGACAGGCTCAAGACTATGCTGCCGTCTGTGGAAGGGTGAAGTTTCACCGTAATGCAGCGTTCATTTTCTTTTTTCGTCAGCGCTTCCACTGCATTGTTTAAAATGTTCAGTACAACCTGCTCCAGCTGGTCTTTTGCGCCACATACGATGCAATTGTCTTCAATGTCAGTTGTGACTGAAATATTTTCATCTGCAAAAAGAGGATACATAAATGAAGCCATTTCTGTAACTAAAATGGAAAAATCAATTTTTTCCATGACATCATCAAGTCCTTTTTGCCTGGACAGGAGCAAAAACCGCGATACATTTTCTTCGAGCACCTTCATCTCCTGATCAATCACATCGAAGTAAAGGCCTGTTTGTCCTGTTTCCGATCCGGTTTCTTTCAGCATGCCGATAAAGCCTTTGATACTTGTAAGGGGATTGCGGATTTCATGGGCAAAGCTTGCAGCAAGCTGTCCGAGCAGCGTCAGACGGTCATGGTGCATTTCCTGGATAAACCGGTTTTTGTTCTGGATGACGTAATCTTTCTGACGGGAATATTCTTTTACCGCGTGATACGTGTAAAGATCGAAGACTTCTGCTACAATCCTCATTCCCTTCAGCTTTAAAGTCTCCGTCAAATCCGATTCATAAATGGTTTCATCAATCGCTTTCCGCCCTGCCTGGATGTTGGAAACAAATACACTGATATCCACATCTGCAGCCGTCCGTTCTTTTGCTATTTTATGTGTCAGCTCGACAATTTTGGCTTCATTCGACTTATCCATGAAAGATATAACAAGTTCAATCGTCTGCCAGGCATTCGAAAGGATTTCCCCATAAAATGGATCCTGCTCCGATAAATTCGCTGTTGTTAGCCAGTTATCGATAATGACAGGTCTGTTATCATGCAAGAAATCCTTGAACAGCTTTTGAAAATCATCAGTCACCTGCTCAGCCATCGACAGAATCCTCCCTTCAAAAAACCTGTATAATAGTAGAATTATAACAAATATCCCGACGGGTCTGCCGTTGTTTTTTGTCGATTCCATCTTTTTCCTCACCTTGTTTTTCCATTCTTCAGTTTTAATATCTCTTTGAGGGGATAAAGTATAGTGTTGAAACGATTTTTTTCAACCGAAGGAGGAGCAAGGATGTCAGAAAAGCAAAACAAAAAAACGATGCCTCCGCAGCATCAGAACCATCAGCCTGGTATCGAAGCAGAAATGAATCCTTTGCCTGAGTACGAAGACAAAAATTACACACCAAGCGGAAAACTGAAAGGGAAGACTGCAATCGTTTCAGGCGGAGACAGCGGCATTGGACGCGCAGTATCATTGTTGTTCGCAAAAGAAGGAGCCAACGTCGCCATTTCCTATCTGGAAGAAGACAGTGACGCGGAAAAAACGCGGTCTCTTATCGAAGAGGCAGGCGGCAAGTGTTTGTTGATTCCAGGGGACATCGGTGAAGAGTCTATCGCCCGCGATGTCGTGCAAAAAACAGTCGATGAATTCGGCGGACTTGATATTCTAGTCAATAATGCGGCAGAGCAGCACCCTCAGGAAAAGCTTGAAGATATTTCCGCCGAACAATTGGAGCGCACGTTTAAGACAAATGTATTCGCTTTTTTCCATATGACGAAAGCGGCACTCGCTCATTTGAAAGAAGGAAGTTCAATTATCAATACAACATCAATCACAGCTTACGAAGGGAACCCGCAACTCCTTGACTACTCATCTACAAAAGGGGCAATTGCCGCCTTTACTTACTCGCTTTCCCAGAGTCTTGTCAAAAAAGGCATCCGGGTCAACGGTGTCGCACCAGGACCAATCTGGACACCGCTCATTCCGTCCACGTTCTCTGCTGAAAAAGTCGGGAAATTCGGCGGTAACACTCCGATGAAGCGCCCGGGACAGCCGCGCGAGCTGGCACCGGCCTATTTGTACCTTGCATCTGATGACTCTTCATACGTGTCAGGCCAGGTAATCCACGTCAACGGAGGTACGATTGTAAACAGTTAACACATGAAGACAAACATATTAAAGGAGAGATGAAATATGGCAAACGAAGATCGAATGAAAGGTCAATGGAATCAGTTGAAAGGTGAAGCTAAAAAACAGTGGGGGAAACTAACTGACGATGAGCTCGATATGGTCGATGGCCAACGCGATAAATTATCGGGTAAAATCCAGGAACGATATGGAAAGGCAAAAGAAGATGCCGATCGGGAAGTTGATGACTTTATCGATAACCGTGTCAATACGGACAATCTTTAATATCAAAGAATGAAAAAGAGAAGCGCCCGTGCGCTTCTCTTTTTTTGCTGCCTGGATGGGATGTGGGAATGGGAGCGTGTCTTCCTCTTCTATTGGGTGCAGACTTAACTTCCATATGTCTCGTGACCCAAAGTCTATCTTTATTCGGGTTACGGGCACTGGAAATTGGTTTAAGTGATTAAACCCACTTCATTCCCCATTTCGGGACGCGGCCTCCGTACATTTCGGGCTGCGGCACCGCACCGCCATGCAAATGAATGGCCTCCCTTTTTACAAAGAAACGTTTAAATTTCTATCTTGCGTAAGCGTGTACACCTTTTCAAACACCTGCAGCTCGGCTTTGTCTCCTTTTTCTAGAGTGAACGTCACTTGCTCCTTCATAACACTGATCAGGAAGCGGCGGCCGCGATGGTTGATTTTGAAGGTATATTCATCCCATGCTTTCGGAATGAACGGCTTGAATGAAAGCTTGCCGCCTTCAACCCGCACCCCCGCGAATCCATGCACGATGGACAGCCAGGAGCCGGCCATGCTTGTGATATGCAGTCCGTCTTCGGTATCGTTGTTGTAGTTGTCCAAATCAAGGCGGGCTGTTCGCAAGTAAAGATCATATGCTTTTTGTTCATAGCCGATTTCCGCGCCAATAATGGAATACACACATGGTGACAGCGAAGATTCATGGACGGTGCGGGGCTCGTAAAAATCAAAGTTGCGCTTCTTCTCATCCATGGAATAGCGGTCATTCAAGAAATACAGTCCCTGTAAGACGTCGGCCTGTTTAATGAAACAGGAACGGAGGATTTTATCCCATGACCAGTTTTGGTTCAGCGGCAGATTTCCTTCCGGAAGTTCGCTTACAAGGATTTGTTCTTTATCCATATAACCATCCTGCTGAAGGAAAATACCCTGTTCATCATCAACAGGATAGTACATCTTCTCAATAATCTCCTGCCATCTGGAAGCCTCTTCGCTGCTCAGGGCGAGTTTTTCAACTAGTTCTTCATAGCGGCCGGTATATTTCTCTTTTAAAAGTTCAAAGACTTCGAGCGTATATTCAAGCGTCCATGCCGCAATCCGGTTTGTGTACCAGTTGTTATTGACATTGTTCTCATATTCGTTCGGCCCGGTAACGCCAAGCATCATATATACGTCTTTACGAGCCTGGTAATTGACACGGGATGCCCAGAATCGGCTAATTTCCGCCAACACTTCGAACCCGTATTCAGGCAGGTATCCTTCATCGCCTGTGTAACTTACATAGTTATAGATCGCATGTGCAATTGCACCGTTTCGATGAATCTCTTCGAAGGTGATTTCCCACTCGTTATGGGATTCTTCCCCGTTCATTGTCACCATGGGGTACAGGGCTCCTTTCAAGCCCAGTTTCGCGGCGTTTTCTTTCGCTTTCTCAAGATGTTTGTAACGGTAGATTAATAGATTCCGGGCAATATGCTGATCCGCTGTGCCTAGATAGAAAGGCAGACAGTAAGCTTCAGTATCCCAGTATGTGCTGCCGCCGTATTTCTCGCCGGTGAAGCCTTTCGGGCCGATATTGAGAGTCGGATCCTCGCCGGTGTAGGTATTGTACAGGTGGAAAATATTGAAACGTATCCCCTGCTGTGCTTCCGCATCTCCGAGAATCCGGACATCGGCTCCTTTCCACCGTTCTTCCCATGCGTTTTTTTGTTCATCGAATAGCTGACCGAATCCTTTATTAAATGCTGTTTGCGCCAGTTCACGCGCCCTGTCAGCAAGTACTGTTTTCTCAATGTCCCTGCTTGTTGCGACTGCGGCTACTTTGACGAGTTCAACCGTTTCACCAGCATTCGAACTTACTGCAATCGTGTTTGCGATATATTCTGCTTCATTCACCACTTCTATTACTTCAGCATTCCGTCCGCCGTTAACGCCTGCCTTCATAGCTGATGACACATCGTATTCCGTTTTGCGGGTTCTCATTGTGAGCAAGCCTTCATACTCTACTGCACTGTGTTCCACAGGCATCCAGAAGTCTTCATCATAGTTGGCGTCCTCGTTGCGGACATCTCCATCCAAATACGGAGTAAAGGTAATACGGGCATCATGGTTGAGCGGTGTCACTTTATAGGATACGGCGGCAATCTCCTTTTCGGCGATACTGAAAAAGCGGGTCACTTCCACTTTTGTTCTCCGCCCTTTATCATCAGTCACTGTAAATGTGCGGAAAAGATAGCCGTGCTTCATGTTCAGCTCGCGGTAAAAGTCATTAAACTCAACTTTCGCAAGATCGATCTCGGTATCGTTGATGCTGACATTTATACCTGTTATATTTGTGGCATTCAGCACTTTGGCGAAGTATTCAGGATAGCCGTTTTTCCACCAGCCGACCCTGGTCTTATCAGGATAATAGACTCCGCCGATATATGTCCCCTGGTGTGTATCGCCGGAATACGTTTCTTCGAAGTTCCCCCGCATCCCCATGTAGCCGTTTCCAAGACTCATCATGCTTTCAGCCAGGCGGTTATCTTCTGTATGCAGTTTATCTTCGACGATTTTCCATTCATCCACTTTAAACAGTCTTTTCATCGGTTTCACCCTCTAATCATGTAATGGTAAGCGCAACCGCTTGCACTTTTCTGAAAAAAACGGGTCCCGCGGTTAGGGACGGCTATTGCAGGACTCGCGTTTTACAATATGATGCGGAACAATCACCCGCTTGGCGGGGGTGTCCGGCTGATCTATTTTTTCAATCAGGCATTTGCATGCTTCATAGCCAAGTATATGAATCTGAATATCCACTGATGTCAGGGCCGGACTTGATAACTCGGCAAGCATCAGGTTGTTGAAGCTGATAACGCATACATCATCAGGCACCTTAAAGCCCATATCATCTAGCCTGCTGAGTACACCAAAAGCCATCAAATCATCTGCTACAACGAGTGAGGTCGGCGGCTCTTCAAGGGACATCAATTCCGAAACCGCTTCCCGGCCGCCTTCTCTCAGAAATTCTTCATGAACGATGTATTCTTCTTTCTGCGGCAGCCCGGCCTTCACCAGAGCGGCCCGGTACCCTTCAACCCGGTCGGTTGTAACAGTAAGATCACTTGAACCGCCGACAAACGCGATGCGGCTTTGGCCGGCATCAATCAGATATTCTGTCGCTTCATATGCAGCGTTGAAGTTATCGTTATCAACGTGCATGATCTCATCAGCATGGTCGAGCGGTTTTCCAATAACGGTAAATGGGAAGCCCTGCTCGTATAAATATTCCAGCACGCGATCGTTTTTCCGGGAATATAGAACAATAATGCCATCTACCCTTCTGCCGTGCACCATCCGCACAACGCCTTCGAATATCTCTTCTTCCGTTTGCCCGGTTGTAATGTACAGCGCATATTCCTTATTGTGGGCCATTGTGCTGATCCCGCGGATGACTTCCGGGAAAAAAGGATTTTGCAGTACGTCGTTGGCCGAGCTCGGCATCACGATTCCAAGTGCCTGCGTCGATTTGTTCGCAAGGCTCCTCGCATTGAAATTCGGATGATAATTCAGTTCTGCCATCGCCTCGCGCACACGCAGTTTTGTCTTTTCACTGATGCGCGGACTATCGGCAATCACCCGGGAAACCGTGGAGGGCGCCACTTTGGCCAGGTGTGCTACATCTTTTATTGTGACAGTCATGCTCAACCACTTCCCTATCTGCTTGCTGGAATTTTTGCATATCTTTTTATTTATTTTACACCATTTCCTGTCATGGTAGGACCGGATACTATGAATCCATTCAAAAATCCAGGCTGCTTTCGCAAACATTGCTGCTCTATTAAAAAGGGGACTGATTTAAGCTGCAGGTTCCCGCTTTTCGCACTTGCACAAGCCGTGCTGCCCTATACATTGCCAGGACGCGGCAGCTTTCACCACTGGATCCTTCTTTTTATCGAGCCTCATCATTTCTGTTCCTGCAGGATTAAACATCTTTCGCTACAAACAACCTGTTTTAGAAGCAGAGTATGTTGTCCAATACGATGGTAAAAACAACAATCATTCAAAGTTAAAGTGTTACACGGTAATTGGCAGTACCTGACGTGTCTTTTGCAGAATCCCTGTCCATTTTTTTGCCGTTGACCACCAGTTCTTGATTATCGCCTGCACAATGGACTGAAAGCGTCCAGCTTTTCCAGCCGCTGTCAAATCCGGCACCGCTCTTCTCGATTATCACATCGATTCCGCCGGGAGTAAAACGGGCTTCAAACCCAAGTTCAATATAATTGCCGTCCATATAGGAAAACGTTTTGCCGTCATCATCATAAAGCGTGAAAGATGCGGTCCCGTTTTCAGCTGCAAACAGGTGGATGACCGGGTTTTCTTCTTTTGCTTCGGTCGATTGCTTCACTGTTCCGTGGACAAGGAAAGATCCTTTTTTTATAAATAACGGCAATGTGTCAAGTTCTGCCCTGTATAAAATGAATTGTCCGCCGTCATAGACGGTTCCATCCCAGTAATCCACCCAGGAACCTTCAGGAAGACACACAGCCCTGTGCGTTGTACCAGGTGTCATGATTGGCGCTGCAATGACACTGCTTCCAATCATGAATTGATCGGACATGGTATATGTGTTTGGATCATCCGGATACTCCATGAAAAGCGGACGCATGACAGGAAGCCCTTTATCGCTTGCTTCTTTAAAAAGGGAATATAAATGCGGCAGCCACTTGTAGCGGAGTTCAATATACTTTTTAATGACTGCTTCATATTTTTCACCGAATGACCATGGTTCCTGGCGGACTGTGCCGATTGCGCTGTGATTGCGGAAATACGGCGTGAAAGCGCCGACTTGAGTCCAGCGGGCAAGGAGCTCCCCATTTGAATCATGGGCGAATCCCCCTACATCAGGCCCGGTGAAGGCTACACCTGAAAGTCCGAGATTCATGCACATCGGCAGTGACATTTGCAGGTGCTCCCAGAAACTGCGGTTGTCACCGGTCCATACGGCGGCATAACGCTGCACACCGGAATAACCGGCTCTCGTCAGCAAAAACGGCCGCTTTCCATCAAGCTGCTGTTTCATCCCTTCATATGTCGCCTTTCCCATCAAGAGCCCGTATATGTTGTGGAGTTCACGATGGGTGGCCGGCTTGCCGTCATTTTCATGGATGACTTCCGTGTCCATCGTTTTTGTTTCATTAAAGACGGCCGGTTCATTCATATCGTTCCAGATGCCTTCGATACCGAGATCCGTGTAGAATGAATGTTTTGACCCCCACCACTTGCGGACATCCTTCTGTGTGAAATCCGGAAATGCGCTTTTTCCCGGCCAGACCTCGCCGTAGTAAACATCTCCCTCAATATATTTACAGAACCTGTCCCCGCGGATGCCTTCCTGGTAAGCGGAGTATTCCGGATCCTTTTTCACGCCCGGGTCGACAATCGGGACGATGCGGATACCGGCTTTTTTCAGGTCATCCACCATTTTATCCGGTGACGGGAACCGGTCGCGGTCGAAAGTGAATACACGATATCCGTCCATATAATGGATGTCCAGGTAAATGACATCAAGCGGGATGCCTTTTTCCAGGAACGTGCCGGCAAGCTCACGAACTTCCTGCTCCGTTTCATAACTGTAGCGGGATTGATGATAGCCGAGCGCCCACTTTGGCGGCAGCGGCATCGTGCCGGTCAGTCTCGTATATTGCGATACGACCTCCTTTGGTGACGGGCCTGCAAGAAAGTAGTAATCAAGCTGCCCGCCTTCTGCAAAAAAGGAATATTCTTCTTCGGAAGTTTTCATGTCAAAAACCGTTTTGAATGTGTTGTCGAAGAAAATGCCGTATGCTTTGCCTTTTCCCAATCCCATGAAGTAAGGAATGGATTCATAAAGGGGGTCAGTCTCCGGATTATGCGGTGCATAAACATCCGTGTTCCACATCTCAAATTTTTCTCCCCGTTTATCCAAAAACCCTGACTTTTCTCCGAACCCATAAAAATGGTCCTCAGCAGCCATTTCCTTAAAACAGATCACCTCATTCGATTCTTTGAAGCCCATCCCTTTTTTGCCTTCACTTAAAATTGGCGTGCCGTCCGGGGCGAAAAAAGAAAGCCGGAATGGTTTCTTGCTGATAGAAGCATGTACATTGTCCGTTTGAATGGTGATTATATCTTCCGCTTCCTTAACAGGCACTTCCGCGTTTTCAAATTTGCCGGCAAGTGCTGCACTTGATAAATGCTTCGGCTCAGAAAACGGGTTCATCACAATCCGGATGATATCGGCACTGTATACAATCAAATCAACATTTCCATGTTCACATTGAAAGGAATGGACACCGTTTTTTTCTTCATAATTCACCAGACTGCCAATGTCATGATAAGGTGTGTTATCAAGACTCTTCTTCTTGCCGGGATGAATCGCAAAACTCGTATCGTCTAACATGATGTCCTCCTCCATTGCATTTTTAGGCTCTGGCTTTTTTCCTTCTTTTCAGTGCGAGGATGATGAAAAGGATAAATATGCTGTAGATGATTACCAGCATTGAAATAAACGGAATGTTCAAACCTGACTTTTCTTTTAATAGATATACATTCGCTTTTTCCCTATCCATGATGATGTTATACCCGTTTTCATCGGCCCGCACAAGGTCATCTTCCACAACTCCCTGCAGTTCCATACCTTCTGGAAGCTGGTCATTTCCAAGTGTCACCGATTGCGTCTTCGTTGAGTTGTTGACAGCAAGTACACTCGTTTCCCCTTCATACTCCCTTTTAAAGACAGCCATCCCGCCGTCGCTGTGCAGGAGTTCGAAGGTGCCCCTCCGCAGCGACGGCATATCCTGGCGCATCTGGCCCAGACGTTTCACATTATCCGCATACTGCGTATTGGAGCGGAAGTCCATCAAACGGCGGTTATCCGGGTCAGGGCCGCCATCCATGGCAATTTCTGTTCCCTGGTATAGAATGGGGATTCCCGGTGCTGCATACAAATACGTAAGCGCGAGCTTCAAGCGGGTTTCCGGGTTATGTTTTTTCAGACTCGCTTTGCGGACGAATCTCTCATTGTCATGGTTATCAAGGAAATTCGCCTGCAAATACGGATGGTCAAAAAACGTTTCTGTATGTTTCCAGGTATTGTACATACCTTCCACCTTTGTATCCGGCTCTGAGAAAACCCTCACCGCTTCTTCGTAAAACGGATAATTAACGAACGAATGAATTCCGGTATCCTCGTAGTCCGCTACATAACGCGGATCTTTGTGCCAGACTTCGCCCATCAGGAAAAAATCTTCTTTCACTGTCCGCATTTCCTTTGAAAATTCTTCCCAGAACGGCTTCGGTACGTGTTTTACGGTGTCGAGGCGATAGCCGTCAACATCTGTTTCCTCAATCCACCATTTTGCCATATCAAACAAGTATTCTTTTACTTCCGGGTTTTCCGTATTTAAATCAGGCAGCCCGGCAAGCCAGCCGTTTTCGACCTGCTCCTGGTTTTGCCAGTTGCTTATCGTCATTTCATCATGAAACCAATCCTGCTTATCGGGATCTGGCAGCCACTCGTGCTCATAGCCAGTATGGTTGACGACCATATCAAGCATGACTTTCATGTCACGTTTGTGGGCTTCTTTCACCAGGCGTTTCATATCTTCCATTGTGCCGAAATGTTCATCCACTTTGTAAAAATCTTCAATCCAGTAGCCGTGGTATCCTTTTTCTTCATTGTCCATAACAGGGGTCAGCCAAATGGCTGTCGAACCGAGCTCTTTGATATAATCCAGCTTATCGATGATCCCCTGTATATCCCCGCCTTTATAAGCGCGGGGGTCATCATAATCAACATCATAGTCGTTGCTGTTGTCTCCATTATTAAACCGGTCCACCATAATGAAATAAATTGATTCATCTTGCCAGCTTCGTTCTTCTTTTTCAGCAGCTTCTGCAGGGAAGGCGTAAAAAAGAAGAAACGGGATTAGCAGCAGACTGAAAGCTTTTTTGCTCATCCTCGTTCCTCCTCAGACTAATTATTCATTACCAAAAGATTATCCTTTTGTGCCACCTGCGGTCAAGCCTGAAACGAAGTAACGCTGCAAAGACAGGAACAGGATGCTGATCGGGATGGCGATCAGAACAGAACCGGCTGCAAATTCCGTGAATTTGCTGGCATGCGGGTCTGAAATCAATTTATAAAGCCCGACTGACAGCGTCATTTTTTCAGGAGACCTGAGAACAAGCGATGCCAGGATGAATTCGGTAAATGGCGTAATGAAACTGAACAATGCGACAACAGCCAGGATCGGCTTTGCCAGCGGCATGATGATTTGCCAGAAAATCCGGAAATGGCCGGCCCCGTCCATGCGCGCCGATTCATCCAATTCACGGGGAATCGTGTCGAAATAACCTTTGGCAAGCCATGTGTTCATTGGGATAAGCCCGCCCGTATATAGGAGGATAAGGCCCAGATGGGTATCCATCATTCTTAGCAGGGACATGAGCACATAAATGGCGATGATAGCGATAAACTGCGGAATCATTTGCAAAATCAGGAATGCGATCAAGCCATTTTTGCGGCCGATAAAACGGTAACGCGAAAAGGCATATGCTGTCAGCGAAATCATGATTGTTGCAAACACCATTGTCAAAACGGATACCTTTATCGTGTTCCAGTACCAGATCAGATAATGACTATCTTCCGCGAACAGTTCCTTATAGTGGGAAAGGCTCGCATTTTCCGGAATCATCGATGAACTGGCAAGACTGTTTCCCGGATTGAAAGAGGAACCGATCGTCCATAAAACCGGATAGACCACAATCGCGATTGCCAGGAGCAAAATCAAGTACGAAACAGTTAGCCGGATACGCTTTGATGTTTTTGTATTCATACTACATCATGCCCTCCTCTTTATAAGACTTCGTTCTGCGGAACTGGATCAGCGCGAACGTCATAATGATGAGGGAAAGTACGACTGTGATCGCTGCCGCCTTGCTGTATTGTGCGGAGGTCATCGTCAGGTTGTAAATCCAGGATATAAGGATATCCGTTCCTCCCGCGTTTTGGCCCGCAACCGGCGGCCCGCCGGCATTAAACAGATAAATGATATTAAAGTTATTGAAATTGAATGTATATTGCGTGATCATGATCGGCGCAGTCGCGAACATAATCATCGGAAACGTGATATTTTTGAACTTCTGGAAAATACTCGCTCCATCAATCGTTGCTGCTTCGTAAAGATCATCAGGAATGGATTGCAACACACCGGTGATCATGGCCATAATAAACGGAAAGCCAAGCCACCATTGCATGAAAATCAAAGCAATTCTTGAAAACGTCTGATCTGTCATCCATGGTATGGGATCGATTCCAAAGACTGCCAAAATATCATTATTAATCGCACCAAAAGACTCATTGAACATGTTTGCAAATACCAGGATGGATACGAAAGCCGGAACTGCCCATGGGAGAATCAGCAATGTGCGGATAATCGCTTTATACTTCAGGTCTTTTTGATTCAGGATGATGGCAAGCAGCATGCCGACGGCAATTTGGCCAGTCGTGGCTGCAAGAGTCCAGATGATCGTCCATGACAGAACTCCGAAGAATGTCTTGCGCCAGATCGGAATAGTGAAAATATCAAAGAAGTTTTTGAATGCCACCCAGTCCACCAGCTTTGCAGGCGGCGAATGATATAAATCGTAGTTTGTGAACGCCATGATGATCATGAACAGAAGCGGATACACGACCACAAATGTAAGGAGCAGCACTCCCGGGGAAATCATTAAGTAAGGGAACCCTTTATCAACTACATTTCATAGTCATAAATAAAGCCAAAACCTTTTTCATCGTTGGACCCCCTAAAAGAATGTTTAATAGTTTCGACCGGCAGTACAAACGTTTGCACAAAAACCAAAAAAATAAAAGCGTTTTCAATTTTTGCGAAATCGTTTGCGCAACCTGTCTAGTATCATTATACCTGCTGTGGAAGGTTTGACAACTACTTTTTAATAGAAAATGAATTTTCGCCCTTCACAGAGCCGGATAAAACGCATATTCCCTTAATATTTCACGCTTTTCTATTTTCGTAGCATCTCTTTTACAACGGCCACTTCTACTTTAATTAGTAGTTTTTCACCCTGTTCCCAGAATTCCTTCCCCCTTCAACATAAGATTGAATGTGCTATCTTCACTTATTGACAACAGAAATGGATTCACATACATTTAAACTATTAAATACAAATTGCGCAAACGATTGCGCCCATTCTATTGAAGAGGTGATTCCTTTGTTGAAAGAAGCCATCTATCACCGCCCGAAGAATAACTATGCATACGCGTATGACAAAACAACACTCCATATCCGCATCCGCACTAAAAAAAATGACATGGATGCGGTCGAACTTTTGCACGGTGATCCATATGACTGGATTGACGGCGAATGGCAAGTTTCATACTCGCTAATGCAGAAAAGCGGCAGTGATGATTTGTTCGATTACTGGTTCATCGCCATCAAACCGCCGTTTCGCCGGCTCCGCTACGGTTTCAGAATGTTTAGCGGCACAGAAAAAACAACCTTCACAGAGCGGGGTTTTTATGACGAGTCTCCTGTTGACGACACAGCTTATTATTTTGCGTTCCCTTTTATGAACCCGATCGATGTTTTCAATGCACCAGACTGGGTGCGTGACACAGTCTGGTACCAGATCTTCCCCGAGCGGTTCGCTAATGGAGATTCATCTATCGATCCGGAAGGTGCTCTTCCGTGGGGGAGCACAGATCCGACACCCGAAAACTTTTTCGGCGGCGACTTCCGGGGCATCATCAATCACCTCGATTATATTGAAAACCTTGGAATCACCGGAATCTACTTCACCCCGATATTCAAAGCAAAATCGAACCATAAATATGATACGATCGATTATATGGAAATTGACCCTCAGTTCGGCGACAAGGAAACGTTCAGGGAACTCGTTCAGGAATGCCACAAGCGGGGTATCCGCGTCATGCTTGATGCCGTTTTCAACCATAGCGGCTATCATTATCCCGCTTTTCAGGATGTTCTTGACAAAGGGGAAGCCTCTGAATACAAGGATTGGTTTTACTTACGGGAATTCCCGATCAAAACCGAACCGCGTCCGAACTATGACACATTCGCTTTCGAGAAAAACATGCCGAAGCTGAACACCGAGCACCCCGAAGTGAAGAAATACTTGCTGGACGTCGCCCGATACTGGATCGAAGAATTTGATATCGACGGCTGGCGCCTTGATGTGGCCAACGAAATCGACCACCAGTTCTGGCGCGACTTTCGAAAAGCGGTAAAAGAAGCCAAACCTGATGCGTACATACTCGGGGAAATCTGGCATGATGCGATGCCTTGGCTTCAGGGCGAACAATTCGATGCGGTGATGAACTACCCGTTCACGAACGGCGCCGTCGAGTTCTTTGCAAAATCAACCATGAGTGCCGGTGAATTTGCCGATACGATAACAAAAGTGCTCCATTCCTATCCGGAAAATGTAAATGAAGTGGCCTTTAATCTGCTCGACAGCCACGACACACCGAGGGTGCTGACCCTCGCTGGCGGAAATAAAGAGAAAGTGAAACTGCTTTACCTTTTCCAATTGTCATTCATCGGAACGCCGTGCATTTATTATGGTGACGAAATCGGCATGTCAGGCGGCCAGGATCCGGGTTGCCGTAAATGCATGGTGTGGGAAGAGGCGAATCAGGACCTGGATATGCTCGATCATGTCCGGAAACTGCTGGCATTGCGGAAAAACGTACCAGCATTCGGCAACAGCGGAGGACTCCGCTTTATCCAGGCGAATGATGACTCCAATACGGTTGTCTATGAAAAAGCTGGCGGAGATTCCAGGCTTTTATTCATCATCAACAATTCCAGACAAACCAGAGAAGTTAGCTTTCATTACGACTTTAAAGACAAAACGGCAATAGATTTATGGAACGGGAACCAGATTTATACACAGGACGATTCATTTACCGGCAGTTTCCCGCCTTATTCATTCGCTATTCTGCAAATCAATTAATCGGCAAAGTCAGCCCGGGATAGCTTCCGGGCTTTTGCCTTATGCTTGAAACGGGGAATTGCCATGACAGAAAAAAAGAAACTGACCCTATTCGCCTTAACCTGGCCGATTTTCATTGAAATTTTCCTCCATATGCTGATGGGAAATGCCGATACTCTTATGCTTAGCCAGTATTCCGACAACGCCGTTGCATCTGTTGGTGTTTCGAATCAAATTCTATCAGTCATTATTGTGATGTTCGGTTTTGTCGCAACAGGAACCGCCATCCTGGTAGCCCAGCACCTCGGTGCGAAATCAGGTGAAGAAGCGGCCGAAGTAAGCGGCGCAGCCATTACACTTAATCTCATTTTCGGTCTCCTGTTGAGCGTGATATTATATGTGTTCAGTGCCCCGATATTGAAGATGATGGATTTGCCGGGGGAACTGATGGACAGTTCCAGGAGTTATTTACAAATTGTTGGCGGCCTTGCCTTCATCCAGGCATTGATTATGACGATTTCCGCCATCATCCGCAGTTACGGATACACACGTGATACGATGTATGTCACCATGGGGATGAATGCTCTTAATGTGATCGGAAATTATCTTTTTATATTCGGCCCTTTCGGCATTCCGGTTCTCGGGGTGACAGGGGTAGCCATCTCAACTGCGGCCAGCCGTTTCCTTGGATTGCTCGTCCTTGCATGGCTACTCCATCGCAGGCTATCCCACAACCTTTCGTTCGCTCAATTTATCCGGATCAAAAGAGGCCATGTTGCCAATTTGCTGAAAATCGGCATTCCTTCAGCAGGCGAACATCTATCCTATAACGGGTCCCAAATTGCGATCACCTATTTTGTTGCAGCTATGGGCACAGAGGCACTCACCACGAAAGTCTATGCCCAGAACATCATGATGTTCATTTTTCTCCTTGCCGTCGCAATCGGCCAGGGGACGCAAATCATGATCGGCCGCCTTGTTGGTGCCGGAAAAACAGATGAAGCCTATTACCGCTGTATAAAAAGCTTGAAACTCGCCGTCATCTTTTCCCTTGGTGCTTCAGCAGCCGCTTCCCTGTTTGCTGAAGATTTGCTGCACATTTTTACGGATAACGACCAAATTATCCAGACAGGCGCTTTGCTTATCTATATGACTCTTCTTCTTGAGCCGGGCCGGGCTTTTAATCTTGTCATTATCAATTCACTTCGCGCGGCAGGCGATGTCCGGTTCCCTGTTTATATCGGCATTTTATCCATGTGGGGAGTCAGTGTAACAGTCTCTTACCTTCTTGGAATCACCTTGGGCCTTGGCCTGGCCGGGGTGTGGATCGCCTTCAGCCTTGATGAATGGCTGAGGGGCATCCTGATGCTGAAGAGGTGGAATAACAGGAAATGGGCGTCGATGAGATTCGTCCGGCCGGTATAAGTATGAATATATGTTAGATTTCATAACATATCCGCATCACTTTGATGCGGATATGTTTCTTTTTTTGCTATTTTTCTGAAAAAAACTTGCATACCATGTTCCAGTATCGTAATATTACTTACATAATATGTTAGTTTTTCTGACATTAATAAATTGGAGGGTTGGAACTTGAAAAAAATCGAAACCGTAATCCGTCCCGAACAGTTTCATGATTTACGTAACATGCTAGAAGAAATCGGCATTAGCGGACTTACTGTCACCGAAGCCGCCGGCTGCGGAAAACAGGAAGGGAAACAAGGCGTCTTCCGAGGCAGCCGTTATGAAATCAAATTGTTTCCAAAAGTGAGAGTTGAGATGGTTGTGGAAGATCACCTGACTGGCCAAATCATCGATGTCATTTTACAAACCTGCGGCACCGGGACAGTCGGTGACGGAAAAGTTTTTGTTATCCCGATAGAAGACGCCATTCGCATTCGGACCGGCGAAACCGGTTTGAACGCTATTATTTAAAGGAGGAAAAAACGTGAAAATAAAAGCTGCCATATTGTCCATTGTTGCCCTGTCATTCCCCACTTCAGCACTTGCAGCCGAAAAAGGGGTGGAAGAAGTTTCCGCCTCAGTTGATATGATCTGGATGATCACAGCAGCAATTCTCGTATTTTTCATGCACGCCGGCTTTGCCATGGTTGAAACGGGATTCACCCGTTCGAAAAACTCCCTGAACATCCTCATGAAGAATATGTTGACAATCGCTGCCGCTTCAATTTTATATTTCATTGTCGGATTCGGCCTAATGTTTGGAAAAAGTGCAGGCGGCTTCATCGGAACAGACGGGTTTGCGCTTATCGGCAAAGAAGCGGATATCGGATTCTTTGTCTTCCAGGCCGTTTTTGCAGCCACTTGTGCAACCATCATTTCCGGTGCAGTTGCTGAACGCATGAAACTGTCCAGCTATTTTTTGCTGACAGTCATGATGACCGCTTTCATCTACCCTGTTGTCGGCCACTGGACATGGGGCGGAGGCTGGCTGGCTGAACTTGGATTTGTTGATTTTGCCGGTTCTTCTGTCGTCCACCTCACCGGGGCACTAGGTGCGATTGCGGCGGCAAAAATACTTGGCGGCCGGATCGGCAAATATAAGGACGGCAAGGTGAATATCATTAAAGGGCATAATATCCCGCTCGGTGCACTCGGGGTATTCATCCTCTGGTTCGGCTGGTTTGGATTCAACGGCGGCAGCACTCTTGCAGCCGACCCCGAGTTGATTCCACATGTGGTGACGACAACTCTCCTGTCCGCATCTGCGGCAGTTGTGATGACGGCTCTTTATTCACAACTGAAATACAGGCGGATTGACGCTTCACTGACGTTGAACGGAGCACTTGCCGGGCTTGTCGGAATTACAGCAGGCACAGCCGATGTTTCCCCTGCTGCGGCACTCGTGATTGGTGCAATTGCCGGTATCATCCTTGCTGCAGCCGTCCCATTCATCGACCGTATTATGAAAATCGACGATCCGGTCGGCGCGATTGCTGTACACGGTGTAGCCGGAATCTGGGGAACACTCGCTGTCGGGCTATTCAGCACATCTTCCGGGCTATTCTACGGAGGAGGCGCTGCACTCCTTGGGGTTCAGGCGATTGGAATTGCTGCCATAGCTGCGTGGACACTATCGGCTGTTACCGGTTTCCTTTTGCTCCATAAGCTTTTTTCTCCGATACGTGTCAGTCCAGAAGAAGAAATTGCAGGACTTGATTTCGCTGAACACGGTTCCCAGTCTTATGAATTTAAAGACTTTATTCTGCAAAACGAATCACCAGATTCCGACTCATTCGGCACCGGCCTGATCGAACGCCTGGACAGCGTTGGAAAAGCGGCACGAACGCATTAAGTCTCTTTATAGTCTCGTTTTCGCGCGGTGATCATTAGCGGAAGACTATTCAGTACCTCTTGTGCGGGTTGGAGAGACCCTGAGTGGATAATGAATATTAAAATAGGGGCAGTGCGCTGATTTGTGGTTCAGTGCCTATAGTGTTAGGTTCACTTTGATTATCGGCACGGAAAATCGGATGCCGTGCCTGTAATTTGGTCATACTTCAGATTATGGGCATGGGAAACGGAAGCCCGTGCCTGTAATTTGGCCTTTCCTCAGATTATAGGCACGGGATACGATAGCCCGTGCCTGTAATTTGGCCTTTCCTCAGATTATAGGCACGGGAAACGATAGCCTGTGCCTATAATTTGGCCTTTCCTCAGATTATAGGCACGGGATACGATAGCCTGTGCCTATAATTTGGCCTTTCCTCAGATTATAGGCACGGGATACGATAGCCTGTGCCTATAATTCGACCTTACCTCAGATTATAGGCACGGGATACGATAGCCTGTGCCTATAATTTGGCCTTTCCTCAGATTATAGGCACGGGATACGATAGCCCGTTCCTATAATTCGACCTTACCTCAGATTATAGGCATGGGAAACGATAGCCCGTTCCTATAATTCGACCTTACCTCAGATTATAGGCATGGGAAACGATAGCCCGTTCCTATAATTCGACCTTACCTCAGATTATAGGACAACGGCGCACGCTCTCCCGCCCCGCCGGAAATTCAACGCTTGCAGCAGCCTGTTTCCCTACTCCGCAACCTTCACCCCATACGCCTCAAACCAGTAATTGATCTGGGCAAGGTGCGCGATCAGCTGCGGGCCGGTCATCAGCTGGCCAAACCACGGATCTTTGAACGAGGCGCCGCCTGAGTCATTGATTTCCTTCACTTTCTTGCGGTCAAAAAACTCAAAAAGGGGCGCGTTCGGATCGGCGAGAATTTCTTTCATCCACGTTTGCACAGCCCGGGTATATCCGGGATGATGTGTCTTCGGATACGGGCTTTTTTTCCGGTACAGTACGTCATCCGGAAGCAAGCCTTCAAGGGCTTTTCGCAATATTCCTTTTTCCCGGCCGCCGTGCATTTTCAATTCCCACGGCACATTCCAAACATATTCGACAAGGCGGTGGTCGGCAAACGGCACCCTGACCTCCAGGCTAGCCCCCATGCTCATGCGGTCTTTCCGATCAAGCAGCGTTGTCATGAACCAGACCATGTTCATATAAAAAAGTTCACGCCTTCTTGCATCCACTCCCCGTTCACCTTCCAGCACGGGTGTTTCACTGACAGTTTCAGCATAGCGGCGCTGCACATACTCTTCCAGGTTCAGTTTCGATTGCCATGATGGCACCAGCAGCCTCTGGCGGGCCTTCGTTGACCTCATCCATGGAAACACACCTTTTTCCGCTTCTCCTGGATGATGGAACCATGGGTAACCGCCGAATATCTCGTCAGCACATTCACCGGACAGCCCGACGGTCACATCTTGTTTGATTCTTCTGCAGAACCAGAGAAGAGACGAGTCGATATCTGCCATCCCCGGCTGGTCTCTTACGGTGACCGCCTCCTTCAGCAGGCCGGCAAGGCTGCGGTTTGAAATGACACAGCGGTGATGTGCAGTCCCGTAAGATTTTGACATCATATCTATCCAGGGGCCATCGGGATCAGGCTGATATTTATTCTCTTTGAAATATTTATCGTTCTCTTCATAATCAATCGAATACGTATTAAGCGGACTTTTCCCTGCACGCTTGAATGTGTTTGCCGCAATTGCTGTAATGGCGCTTGAATCCACTCCGCCCGATAAAAATGTGCAAACCGGAACATCTGCCACAAGCTGGCGCTCAACCGCATCAATGACGAGTGCTTTGACGTTCGAAACGGTTTCCGACAGCGAATCGGTATGCGGCCTGCTTTCCACATTCCAGTAACGCCATTTTTTCAGTCCATTTCTTGAATATGTGAGCGCATGGGCGGGCCGCAGCTCCTCCATTCCTTTGAAAATCCCATGCCCGGGAGTACGGGAAGGCCCAACTGCAAATAAATCAGCAAGGCCCTCCCTGTCAACTGCAGGTGTTACATCGGGATGGGCAAGAATCGCTTTCAATTCGGAGCCAAACAGCAGGCGGCCGTCTTTCTCCTGAAAAAATAACGGTTTGACACCCAATCGGTCACGCGCCATAAAAAGTTTCTCTTCGCTTTCATCCCATATGGCAAATGCAAAAATGCCGTTCAGGATGTCGACACATTTTTCTTCCCACTCCAGGTATGCTGTAAGCAGCACTTCTGTATCTGAGTGGGAATCGAATCGGTAGCCCTTGCTTTTTAATTCATTACGGATTGCTGCTGTATTATATAGCTCACCGTTGTAAACGATTGTATAGGAGCTTGCGCCTCTGGTTTTAGTCATTGGCTGTTTGCCGCCGGCAGGATCTACGACTATTAATCTTGTATGCCCGAATGCCGCGGACCCGTTCAGCCAGACCTGAATATCGTCGGGACCTCTCTTTGATAAGGTTTCAGCCATTTTCTTAACAATCCGATGCTCATTGTCCAGGTTTTTCCGCCAATCAATCCAGCCCGTTACTCCGCACATGCCTTTCACCCTTTCCGCTTAATCCCGGCTGATTTCCCTATACTTATTCAGTTTATGCATCCGCGAGCCGGGAAATGAGCAAAGACATGTACCATTCTTGAACGATGACAATACAAAAACCGCTGATCATCTATCAGCGGTTTTTGTATTCGATAAGTTTATCCATTTCTTCCTCAAACAGTTCTTCTGTCAGCGGCCTGTTGATATAAAATCCTTGAATGTAGCGGCAGCGTAAGCTTTTCAGCATTTCCAGCTGACGGGCCGTTTCCACTCCTTCCGCAAGCACCCCGACTGATAATCCCTTTCCCATTGTGATGATTGATTTGGCTATCGCCATATCCGGCGAGCCTTCCTCGAGATTATGGATAAAAGACTTATCAATTTTAATGAAATCAATCGGCAGATCCTTCAAATAACTGAGCGATGAATAACCTGTGCCGAAATCATCGATCGACACCTTTACACCCAGCTGTTTAAGCTGTGTCATCACATCTATCGTATAGCTGGTGTTTCTCAGCATCACACTTTCCGTCAATTCCAGGTTTAAGTAAGCTGGATTGAGGGCGGTTTCAAGCAGGACTTCTTTTACGTCCCTTAAAAACCTGTCACTCTGAAATTGCTTTCCGCTAACATTGACCGCGATTGCCAAACTATTAAAGCCGTCATCATGCCATTTCTTCATCGTCTTGCACGCTTCATACAGGACCCAGCGCCCGATATCTTCAATCATGCCGGTCTCTTCTGCAATCGGGATGAAGTCTCCCGGCGAAACAAGTCCAAGCTTCGGATGGTTCCAGCGAATCAACGCTTCCGCTCCGGTAAGCCGGCCTTTTTCAAGGTCGATAATCGGCTGGTAACAAAGGAAGAACTCATCATTTTGCAGCCCTTTGCGCAAAAAAGACTCGAGTTCGAGACGGTATCTGGCCGTTTCGTTCATTTCAGTCGCATAAAATTCAACTCGGTTCCGTCCCTGCTGCTTGGCTCGGAACATAGCGGCATCGGCATTTTTTATCAGCGTTCCGGCATCCTCGCCGTCATCAGGAAAAACGCTCCCCCCGATGCTTGCGGTAATGAAAAATTCGCGGGCGGCATAGTATACAACTTTTGACAGGGCAAACAGCAGACTGCGGGCGATATTGACCAGCTCATCCATCGAATCCAGATGCGGCACAATCATGATGAATTCATCGCCGCCAAATCTGGTCAGGAAGGCATTCCCGGGCATAGCCCCTTTCAGCCTTTCGATCACGATCTCTAATATCTCATCGCCGACCTGGTGGCCAAGACTGTCGTTTATCACTTTAAAATGGTCAAGATCGATGAACAGCAGGGCAAGCGGAATACCCGTCTGTTTTGCCCTATCCATGAGAAACTCCAATTTCTCCTTCAAATAATAACGATTCGGCAATCCTGTCGCCGGATCATGATAAGCCAGAAACGAAATCTGTTCCTCCGCTTCTTTCTGGTCAGTCATATCCCGTCCGATCCCAAACATACCGACCATTTCACCATTGATCATAATTGGAACGTTTTTCACCTGCATGTGAACCTTGTTTCCATACTGATCATCAACTAGAAGATCATAATGCTGTTCAAAGCCTTGAAGCGTTTTTTCAAAGTGCCATGCCACCCGTTCTCTGTCTTCCGGATCGATGTAATCGAGTGAAAAACTCCCTTCGATTTCCGACCGGCTCACACCGAACTTTTTTTCGAAAGCAGGATTCACACTCATTATGTAACCTTTCAAGTCAGTGGAATAAACGATATCAGGATTATGTTCAAAAAGGGATTTGAAAAGCTGTTCTGACTCTTGCAGATTTCCATTCAGCTGCTGAAGTTCTTCGGTAACAGAATGAAGAAGGTGCGACATGGCCATGAACGGACGGTGTTTATCCGGTACGGCTGCCCGCTTGCCAGAATGAACAGCAGCACCTATGGCTCCTTTTGCCGGCACCGTTTCAGACAACGCCAGAATCGTCATAGACTGGCTGAATAAATCTGTTCCTTTATTATTGCCTCCGAAAAACTCACCGTAAGAAAAGAAACCCGAAGTTGGAAACTCGATATTCAAAGCTTCCAGTTCATAGCTGGCAAAATCCTGAAGGAAGCGCCTCCTTGCCATGCAGGAATAAATAAAAACCGCTTCAGTTGTCCAGTTCTTCAGCTCATTTCCGATAAATCCGGCATCATTCACCATCGCTTCGACATTCCCATAAGCAAACTGAACCTGTTCCCCTTGCTTAACAAACTCAGTCACTTCAAGCGATCCATCATCAAACAGGCCGCTGACAAACAGGGTGATTTCCTCCCCTTCCCTCTCAGTCATCAGCGGAAAACCAGAAGCAGCCATCTTCAGTTCATCATCAGAGGTGAAGCCAAGGTACTTACGGTAAGCGTCCACGGCAGGTTCATTATCAATTGTAATGATGCGTCTCCCGGCCGCCTCCGTCACAGCCATCGTCTTCCCGACCCTTGTCCAGTTCCTGTTCAAAAACGTTTTGACCTGCAGTGTTTCATTACAAAGAGCTACTGCTGCTGCACCATTTTCAAATACCTTCCGGCCTCCGATCACAAATGTTCCCCGGAACAGCCCGTTATCCCCGGCCATTCCTCCGGCAATGACTGCACCAGGATGGATGTCCTCCACCCCTTTTATAAATTGTCTTCCTTCCGTATTAAGCCCATCACTGAAAACTAGCATGACCTGCGGATTGGCACAGCCCAGTTTTCGGGCAAGATCCTTCCCTTCTGCCCGGCTGCCGGTGCTGCTGTCCCCCCAATTTATATGAGCGGTAAAGAGCTCGGTGTTCCTAAAAGCCGAAAACGTTATGACAGTTGCAGAAAAGCTGAGTTCCCCGTTATTTATTTCGCCATCAGTTGTTGCTCCAATAACAGCCGCTTCAGGCAGCAATTCCACTATTTCATCAGTGAGCTGCTGGAGATAGTCCCGGTCAGCGATACCTGAAAAAACCTGGACAAGCACGTTCCCGGCTGTCCGGATATCATGCTCTTCTATGAACCGTTCCAATTTATCTTTTGTTTCATAAAGAGTGTTCCAAGTTTTCACATTCCCACCGCCACACGATTTGTTCAGGCCATTATTCCATAAAACATCGGCCTGTCCTTTATATCGGCACAATTACCTATCTTTTAAAGTCATTAAATCCTGGGTGGTCATCATGCTCTTTATGAAATAACGGAAACTCGCCGGTTGGCGGGCCTTTAGGCTAAGACAGAAGCGCAGGTGCACTTATCGATATTTTTAAAAATGACCGCTTCGCCGAAACACTTTCTTGCTGCCGATTCATTTTCCTATATAAAAAAGCTGCCGGTAAGGGCAGCTTTTACCTTATTAGTAATCGAGAACAATGTAACCATAAAAGAAGACAAGAACAAGTGCGATCAAAAACTGAACCCAGTATGCAAACGTCTTATTTCCTTTACTCTCTTTCACAAGAATCATCTCCATGGCAAAAATCAGCCATAGGCCGAGAACCCCTTTGAAAATTGCTGTATCATAAAAAGAATAAAAGGCCCAAAGCAAGTAAAATCCTGTACCGATCACAAAAAGATAAAACAGCCGCAGGATGTTGTGGACGATCTTTTTAGGTTTGTCTTTCCCAACCCTTTGCAAATAATAACCGACAAAAAACAGGGCAATTGCCAGGAACCATGATGTAACGTGAGCATGAATCATTAGTCGTTCTCCTTTCGGGTATCATTGTGTTTCTATCATATCACGTTTCCACTATTAACAAGTAATTAAGTGAATTTTTAAAAACGTTCTGAATTCTTTGGCCTGACACGTGTTATAATTAGAAATGCGGCTTTGTCGATATTTTAGAATCGGAGGGGATTTCAGTGAGTAAGACACAGGAAATCATTAATTTAACCGAAGAATATGGCGCACATAACTACCATCCGCTTCCTATTGTCATTTCCAAAGCGGAAGGGGTTTGGGTGGAAGATCCCGAAGGCACCAGATATATGGATATGCTGAGTGCATATTCCGCAGTCAACCAGGGGCACCGCCATCCGAAAATTATCGAAGCGTTAAAAGAACAAGCTGACCGGATCACGCTGACCTCCCGTGCTTTTCACAACGACCAGCTCGGACCGTTTTACAAAAAAGTGACCGGCCTGACAAACAAAAATATGGTCCTGCCGATGAATACAGGTGCTGAAGCGGTTGAAACCGCCGTTAAAGCAGCCCGCCGCTGGGCTTATGATGTAAAAGGCGTCCAGGAGGACCAGGCTGAAATTATCGCCTGTGAAAACAATTTCCACGGACGGACAATGACAGCGGTTTCATTATCTTCCAACGAAGAATACAAACGGGGCTTCGGTCCCATGCTTCCTGGCATCAAAATTGTACCGTACGGGGATATTGATGCCCTGAAAAATGCAATCACAGAAAACACAGCCGCTTTCCTCGTAGAACCGATCCAGGGTGAAGCTGGCATCATCCTTCCTCCTGAAGGCTTCTTAAAGGAAGCGTCTGAACTGTGTAAGGAAAATAACGTATTGTTTATTGCGGATGAAATCCAGGCAGGCCTTGGCCGCTCCGGCAAAACGTTTGCCTGCGACTGGGAAGATGTCGAACCGGACATGTACATTCTCGGCAAAGCACTTGGCGGAGGCGTATTCCCGATCTCCTGTGTTGCTGCCAATAATGAAGTGCTCGGCGTATTTGAACCAGGTTCACACGGATCGACTTTCGGTGGAAATCCGCTCGCCTGCGCCGTTTCCATCGCGTCGCTGGAAGTCCTTGAAGATGAAAAATTGGCTGACCGTTCACTTGAACTTGGTGAGTATATGATGGGAAAACTGCGTGAAATCAGTAATCCGGTCATAAAAGAAGTCCGCGGCAAAGGCCTGTTCATTGGCATGGAATTGACGGAACCAGCCCGCCCTTATGCTGAAAAACTTAAGGAAGAAGGCCTGTTGTGCAAGGAGACACATGAAAATGTCCTCCGCTTCGCACCTCCGCTAATCATTGCAAAAGAAGACCTGGACTGGGCGATTGATAAAATTAAGAAAGTTATGGCTGTATCATAAAAGGCAGATTATCCTTGTAACCGTTTTACAAATGGAAAACAGCCAGTCTCCACACATGACGGGTGACCGCAAGGCGCTATGTAGTATCGGAACATTATAATCGGTAAAGAAAAACGCTCAGATTTTTTTAAAAAAATCTGAGCGTTTTTTATAGCAGCCTTTAATTGTAAATCCGGTTAATAGCCTGTTCATACACATAGCATTTCAAAACGGGGAGTTGATTTCCGGATGCTGTTGCTCTCTTTCAGCACGGGCACAAATGCGGCATCCATTCCTGCTTCCCTTCGGCCGCACTCACGGTGTCTGCTTTGCCGGAGGGTGGCCTGAGCCTCCTCATCCCTATCCAAAACAGAACCCGTTATGTCTGAACAACACACTCTTGCAATATACAGGCACTTTTGTTCTTCAATATTTTAACAGCCTTGCAAACCTGTCAAACCCCGTTTAAAACAAATCCAGAAAAGGAATTTATACTAGAGACAGTATGTGCATGAAAGTTTTCAAGAAAATAGGAGGGTGGAAATTGGAAAAACAATTTTTTATTAACGGAGAATGGACAGGCGGCGACCTGGAGCGCCTGGAAGTGAACAACCCTGCCACCGGAGAAACTATCGGTTCTGTTCCGATGGGCGGCAAAAAAGAGACACGCCAGGCGATTAACGCCGCTTACGAAGCATTTGAGGGGTGGAAGAACCTCACCGCTTACGAACGTTCCGGCTACCTGAAAAAACTGAACGATCTTATGCTTGAGAACGAGGATGAGCTGGCTGAAATCATGACAAAAGAAATGGGCAAGCCTTTTGAAGAATCTAAAGGCGAAGTGCGCTATGCAGCATCATATGTGGAATGGTTTGCTGAAGAAGGGAAACGGGTGTACGGACGGACGATTCCCCCGCATAAAGACGGTAAACACATGGAAGTCCGTCATCAGCCTGTCGGCGTGGTCGGCGCAATCACACCGTGGAATTTCCCGGCAGCCATGATCACCCGGAAGCTTGCGCCTGCACTTGCATCCGGCTGTACGTTTGTCGTGAAACCAGCTGAGGAAACTCCGCTTACCGCTGTCAAAATCGTTGAACTGGCAGAACAGGCCGGTATTCCAAAAGGCGTTGTCAACCTCATTACAGGCGACCCGGCTGAAATCGGCGGCGAGCTGCTGAGCCATCCGCACGTGAGCAAAATCACCTTTACAGGATCGACGCAAATCGGCAAGATGCTTATGAAGCAGGCATCCGATTCCCTGAAAAAAATCTCACTGGAACTTGGCGGACATGCACCTATCATCGTTCTGGATGATGCAAATGTCGATAAAGCTGTTGACGGCGTCATTGCTTCCAAATTCCGAAACGGCGGACAGACCTGCATTTGCGGCAATCGCATCTATGTTCAGGAAAACATCCTTGATGAGTTCACAAAAAAATTCGTAGCGAAAACAAAAGAACTCAAAGTCGGCAATGGGATGGAGGCAGGCACAAAAATTGGTCCGATCATCAATAAAGAAGGGTACGAAAAAATTGACAACCATGTTCAAAATGCGGTCAAACAGGGTGCTACTGCCGCAGCGGGCGGCAAAGGATATGTAAATGACGGAGTCTATTTTTATGAACCGACCATTCTTACCGATGTAAAACCAGGTATGATTATAATGAATGAAGAGACATTTGGACCGGTTGCGCCTATTCAGAAGATCTCCACAATCGAAGAAGGTATCCGCCATGCCAATAATACACCATTTGGTCTGGCCGCCTATGTGTTCACGGAAAGCGTCACAAACGGCAACAAAGTCGTCAATGCGCTTGATTACGGAATCATCGGCTGGAACGATGGAATTCCGTCGGCCGCACAGGCTCCGTTCGGCGGCATGAAACAAAGCGGCATTGGGCGTGAAGGCGGAATTGAAGGCATCGAAGACTATCTTGAAACAAAATACGTTTCAATCGGTATTGATTAAAGAAAAAACCGCAGGCAAGAAGCCTGCGGTTTCTTCTTGATTTAGCGGAACAAAGCCAGAGTCGGAAGTGATCATTGCCCCTCATCTGTGACCATATTTGATAATGTACCGATTTCCGGTATTGTGATTTCCATCAGATCTCCCGCTTTTAAGAAACGAGGCGGTTTCATGCCTTTTCCGACCCCTGCCGGCGTTCCGGTTGCGATAATATCACCCGGCTCGAGCGTCATCCCCCTGGAAATGATCGAAATTAAATACGGTATGGTGAAGAGCAGCTCATTCAGTGATCCCTGCTGCCGTACCTCTCCATTGATTCTCGTTTCAATCTTAAGTTTCGCCGGTTCAGGTATTTGCGAGCGGTGCACAATCCAGGGCCCTATTGGACAAGATGTATCAAGACTCTTGCCGAGTAAATATTGCTTATGCTTTTGCTGAAGATCGCGCGCTGTCACATCATTTAAAATGGTATAGCCGAATATGTGTTGAAACGCATCTTCTTCTGTGATCGCTCTGCCTTTTTTTCCGATAATGACAGCAAGTTCCCCTTCGTAATCAAGCTGAGCGGTAACATGTTTATGCAAATGTACAGGGGCTTGATGGCCGACCACAGCAGTCGGGCTTTTTGAAAAAATGATCGGCGCTTCCGGAACATCTTTTTCACTTCCGAGCTCAATCGCATGGTCACGGTAATTTTTTCCGATGCAAAAAATGTTTTTTGCCGGGCGCGGTATCGGTGCGAGAAGTTTGACTTCCTCCACATCAAAGGAATATGGATGGTCTTGCTGTGTTTCGATCCATGACAAAATTTCCTCTGCCCGCTTGATGAACATGCTCCCCATGTTTATCGCTTCCAGCATAGTGCTTGGGACGATTTCCTTTCTGTCCATAACTTGCTCCGCTTTATGTAAATCCACGACAGTCCGGTCCCCGTCCGTAAGAACACCGACAAACGGCAGGCTTTCGGTTTGACCTGTAATAAATTTCAAAACGATGTCTCCCCCTTTTGGCTATTGCTTCCCATAAATTTTCTCTGTATTCTTCGCTGTTACCTGTTTTATTTCCTTTATCGAAATGTTTTTTATTTCCGCGATGGCTGCCGCCGATTTTTCCAGGAGCAGAGGGCTGTTCCTCTTCCCTTCAAACAAGCCGCCCAGCGGCCAGGGTCCGTCTGTTTCCAGAAGGAGCCGGTCTGATGGAACATGAGCAGTGAGCATGCGGTCACGCTCCCGCCAGCAAACTTCGGGTGTGACAGATATGAAATATCCGGCTTCGATTAGCTTTTCCGTCACCTCTTTCGGTGCTTTATGCCAGTGAAAATGGGCACGGAAATGCCGTTCTTTCTGCAATACTTCAAACGCCGGCAGAGCTGTTTCATGTACAGCATGCAGTACAACCGGCAGGTCATGTGCCCTGGCTGTCCTAACGTACTCTGCAAAGACTTCAATATATGGATCCAATGAAGAGATGCCGAGGCGCTCCCTTTCATAGTATGGGAGTCCGATCTCCCCTGCCGCGCTGATCAGTTCCCTTTCCTTTTTTAAAAGTGTCTGCCATTCGAGAATTTCACCTTCCGCAGGCAATTCGTATTCCGGGTGAAAACCGACAGCAGCTTTAATGAAATCCGGAAACTTCTCCTTCAATTCAAGCGTTTTATAACTCGATGGCAGATCCGTGGATACAGCTACCACACCTTTTACACCAGCAGCTTTCCACCGTTCAATGGATGCAGGGATATCCCCGTCCTCATATTTATCCAGGTGGATATGCGCATCATACATTTTATCAGCTCCCTTGCTGGTCTCTGTAGAATTTTGTATATTTCCCACTTCTTTTATCGAAAGTCTATGCAGGCAGATCAATTTATTAGATAATACTCCTAGCCGCCTTTTAATGCTATATTTACATAAGAAAAAATGAGTAAGGAGCCTACAGGGATGATAGAGAAAACAGTAGAGATGAAACGGGAAGAACTGGTGAAGCTCGCGTTTTTATATGGCTTCACTAATAGTAAAACGGTGCAGTGCAGCCAAGAATTGGACAACCTCCTCAACAAACTGCAGTATACGCGGGCAGGTACTGTAAAACGCTACGCCTAAAACAAGAAAAGTTTTCAAAAATAATAACCAGGGGCGCCCTTTAAGGCGCCCTTACTTTTCTTCCCTCTCTTCAGAAATTTCAAGAATTCTTGACTGGCCCCAGGGCGTGATGCTGATTTTCACAATAAACTGTTCAGTCCGGCGTTCCCACTGGGTCCCGGTATTTTCAGGCACAAAATATTTTTCAAAGCCATATTGTATTCTCATTGTCTTGCTGTACTGGTCATAATAGTTCAGCAATCCGGAAACCCACACGCCTTCCTTGCCTTCCGCCTTTTCGTGATATACCCCTTCCGCACAATAAACAGATTCACAGGGCTCAAGCAGGACAAATACCTTTTCATTGCGCCCTTCACGGGGAATAGGCTCTGTCGACCTCCAGAGGTGCTCCGGTAACGTGCTGATTTCATAATTTAAATACACATAATCACCGTAAAATAAATCTCGGGGGTCGATCGGTTCCGTTTTCAGCCGGATCTCTTCGCCGACATCTTCAGCAAGATAATACGAAGCCGTAAGCCCCATCAATACAAGCACCTGGGCTGCGATAAACAGAATTCCGGCTGTCTTCAGCATTTTCTTACTCATCATGTCCGCCTCCACTGCCCCCGGCTGCCCGGCGGCGTTTCTCCAGATACCAGCTTAATGCGAAAAGCAGTACACCGCCGACAAGGAAAAACAAGGATTTCGGCATAAAATCCCAGGCCAGATGAATATAAGCAGCAAGTGTACTGACAAGAAACACGACCGTTCCAAAATTAATTTTTTCAATCCGTTCTTCTTTATAGCCGATCAGCAGACTTAGAATACTGTAGATGAGCAGCAGGATCACATAAAAAACATCCGCTGCCTCACCAATGTAAAACCACGGCAAAAACAGGAGGATATCAGTAAGGTTAGCCTTATCCGTCCTGGAAACGATCAAGAAAAGCACTGCTGCCGCTGCTGAAAAAAATACCGCAAGCAGCACCGGTTGTGAAAGTTCTTCCGCAATGCCGCCGGAAAACACCATGAAAAGGCTAAAAACAACACCGCCGAACAGGCTCACCCACCGAAATGGCCAGTAAACATTGTTCTTGCCCGACACCGCACCGAGAAAATAAAGGAGCGCAAGCAGGACCGGCATCCACAGCCCCGATTCGAGCTCAGCAATGACAAAGAGAAGTCCTGTAACCGCATAGCCCAGTCCGAAAACGGCACTTGTTTCAATCGAAGCACGGTGATAGACAAAGTGCCCTGCTCCTAACAGAAAAATCGCAGCCAGGATATAGCTGAACGAATTAAAGTTTCCGAATATATATACCTGTCCCGCAATCGAAATCAGCATGGGAAGAATGAGCAGGAACCGGCTTGGTATCAGGGCTGCTGCCCCCAGTCCGGCAATGGCCCACAAAATAAATGGTGAAGCGGTAAAGGAAACGAAGTGAAACATTTGCCCGATCAGAAAAATCCCGGCACCGAATGATGCCACCCCGATACCGGCCAGGCCGGCGCCAGCCCTGTCATTTCCTTTTTCATACTGCCGGAATCCAATCCAGTAGAAAGCAGCCATTGCCGTAATAATAATTGAGACACGTACAAGTTCATGAATCTGCTGCCAGTTTGCAGCAACGAAACTTAGAATTCCCAGTGCGATCAGGATACTGGCAAATAGCGGCAACAGGCTTTTGTACCGCTTCCGCGGATAGCGTTTAAGCAAAACATGGTACTGGCCTTCTGTGATAACTCCGTCTTTTACCCATTTCGGGCCTTCTTTTTTCAACCATTGGCGGGACATTGTCACCCCTCCTTTTCAGTTTCCAAACGTTTGAAGCGCTGAAAAGAACCATATGTCAACCCTCTCCACAGCCACTCAACCGGTCCGAATCGATACCGTTTGATCCACCAGATACTTGCAGCTGCCTGCAAACCAAAAATACAAATCACCAAAATAGTGCCAGGTACAGGCCCCACTTCTCCATACAGCCCGAGGCCGTAGCTGTAAAAAATGAGTGTGCCGATTACCGACTGAAGCAGGTAGTTGCTGATTGACATTTTTCCAACAGCAGCAAACGGGCTCATCAAGCGGGAAAAGGTTTTTTTCTTCGTAAACAGCACGATTGATGATGCATAAAAAAGGGCTGCGGCAGGGCCGCCGATTTCATCCTGAAAGTAATCTGCAGCAGGTGAATGCCCGATTACGTACGGCAGAAACTTAAACACGATTGCAAACGCAAACGCAGCAATCCAAATTTTTAAAAGGAAACCATGATGGTCTTCAGTATCTTGAAACAAACAGATTTTTGAAGCGGCGGCCCCGAGCAGGAACATCGGGAACAGGGATAAAAACAGAAATACCGGCCCAGCGCCCCCGGCGATGTTAACATACGACCAATCCTTGATCCGCTGGCTTGTAATCTCCCCATAGGTTCCTGATCCGTATATCTCAATTGACTCATACACCATTGGATGTTTCGAAACATTGTATTCCATGCCGCTATCCGTCATGCTGACAGCCGTCAGCATCATGCCGATCAGCAGCACTTTCACTGCAATGATGGCGAGTGCTGTCAGCGCAAGGGTCCTCGCACTTCGTTTATGAAAAAGAATGAGAATAAAGCCGATAATACTGTATGTGATCAAAATATCCCCGTGCCAGATAAAAAAGGCATGAAGGATACCGATAATAAGCAGCACGGCTAGCCTTCTTGCAAATAACCTTGATGCGGCAAACCCTTTCGCTTCGGCACGTTCCATAAAGATGATCATTCCGTATCCAAACAAAAACGAAAACAGGGTATAAAAACTGGCCTGGGCAAAAATATCGATGAAACGCTGAACAGCAATGTCTGCTGGACGATCCCATATTTGGCCGATATCCAGATAAAGCCATGGAGCGCGAAAATCCTCCATGTTCACGAGGAAGATCCCGAATATTGCAAATCCCCTTATTATATCAAGTGATAAAATCCTTTCTTTTCCTCCGACCGGCTGTGCCTTCCCTTCCAATTTTGCAACCACCTTTCTCCTTTTATTGTACTACAAGCCAGGGAATGAGTCTGTTGAAAGAATAAAGCAGAATGTATTATGGTGCAGTGCAGGTGGCCAGCAACATTTCAGAACAAAATGCACGCTTGAGGCCATGAATAAAATCCAGGCGCCATACTCCGCTGCATGAGGATATTATAGGAACGGAAGCTCGCCTGCCGTTCCTTTATTTGCGGAAGGATTGTTTTTGAGGCACTGAATCGGAATTCAGTGCACTTAAGTTGGCGGGTGGCTTGCTTTACAGGCACTGAATCGATATTCAGTGCACTTAATTGGCGGGTGGCTTGCTTTACAGGCACTGAATCAAAATTCAGTGCACTTAATTGGCGGGTGGCTTGCTTTACAGGCACTGAATCGGAATTCAGTGCACTTAATTGGCAGGAGGCTTGCTTTACAGGCACTGAATCGATATTCAGTGCACTTAATTGGCGGGAGGCTTGCTTTACACGTACTGAATCAGATTTCAGTGCACATAAATTTGTTGTTTGAGAACATTACAGGCACCGAATCGTAACTCATTGCCATTCCTGGTGTTTATCTGACCAATTTTCTTTGGACTTTTTTCCATACTAAGGCCAAAAGTGACCCCTGCACACACCGGCCCGGGTTGCCAGGATAATCAGAGCATGCATTACTGCAGTTCCATACCGAATCTCTTTTTCACTGTATCCTTGTTGTCTGTTGCAGCAAACAGATCCCACAATCCGAAATTTCGTAGTTCCCTTAACAACAAGAAGCCTCCGCTTCATTTGGCGGAGACTATAATTCTTATTTAGTTAACAAGCCGTTCTTTGCCTTCCCAGAATTCTTTGCGCAGCTGTACTTTTTGGATTTTACCGGATGCTGTTTTAGGGAGTTCTTCAACAAATGTTACAGCGGTCGGCGCTTTGAAGTGGGCAAGATGTTCACGCGCAAAGGCGATGAGATCCTGCTCTGTCAATTCCTCCCCTTCTTTTTTGACAACAAATGCATGCGGTGTCTCTCCCCATTTTTCATGGGGTACAGCGATGACAGCCGCCTCCACAACCTGCGGATGTTCATATAAGACGCCTTCGACCTCGATTGAAGAAATGTTTTCACCGCCGCTGATAATGATGTCTTTTTTACGGTCAACGATTTCAATATTCCCAAGTTCATCGACAACCGCCATATCACCTGTATGGAGCCATCCATTACGAATTGCCGCCATGGTGGCCTCATCATTCTTCCAGTAACCTTTCATGACACCATTGCCCCTCGTCAGCACTTCACCGATTTCCTGGGAATTCCACGCCACTTCATCACCGTGGTCATTCACGACTTTCACATCGGTCCCGATCATCGGATAACCAGCTTTAGCTTTCAGGCGGTGCAATGTCTCTTTCGGCAACCCGTGATGCTGCGCGCGCGGAATGGAAAATGTGCTTAGCGGTGCAGACTCTGTCATTCCGTATACTTGAATGAACTCCCATCCCAGTTCGTCCTCAACTCTGGAAACGAAGGATGGCGGCGGAGCGGAACCCGCGATAACCACCCGGACATCCTGCTCGTGGACAGGTTTGTTCTGTTCAGCATACTGAAGGAGACTGTTCAAGACTGTCGGCGCCATGTGCATTGATGTCACCCCGTGTTTCTGAAGCTTGTCGACAATGACCTCAGGAACCGCCTTTCTGAGCATGACGTGTGTTGCCCCGTTCCCGGTATAATAGAAAGGGCCGCCCCAGCCATTGACGTGGAACATCGGCAGGACGTGGAGATAGACATCCGAATCAGATACACGCAAATGGTGCTGGACACTTAGTGCATGCAAATAATTATTCCGGTGGGTGAGCATGACACCTTTCGGCTTGCCTGTTGTCCCGCTCGTGTATAAGAGGCTGCAGACATCATTTTCATCAAGGTCCGCCCTCTTGAAGGATGTTTCAGGGTACTGCGACAGCCAGTCGTCATATGCTGTTTCAGGCCCATCCTTTTTGCCGTTGTGTACGATAATTTTTTCCACCGTTTCGAGGTCCTTGATAATCGGCTTAATCAAGTGGTACAATTCCTCATCGACAAACAGCAGCTTGCTCTCACTATGGTTTAGAATATATAAATAATCTTCTGGCGTCAGGCGTATGTTCAGCGGCACCATGATGCCGCCTGTCTGGAAAACTCCATAAAAGCCTTCGAGCATTTCCAGGGTATTCGGAGCAAGATATGCGATACGGTCCCCCTTTTCCGCGCCAAGATCCTTCAACCCATGTGACAGCCTGTTTACCCGTCCTTCAAGCTCACTGTATGTCAAGCTCTTTTCATCATCGATCACTGCGGTTTTGTCTCCATACAATTTCACTGCCCTGTCCAAGAAATCCATCAACAGCAAAGGCACTTCCATGTGTATCCCCCTTTAAATGTTTAGAATATTCCAATTTATCTTACCATAATATTTCTGCTTTTTCACATATGTATCTTCTGAACGGGGAACAGAAGCCCAATCTGCTTCATATACTGTTCAGGAAGAACAAATAAAGGGTGTTTTTGTATGCCTTCGATCGTAGGAGCAGTCAACGTTCAAACCGTTTCTTCTTCCGCAGTATTCAACATCGGCGATGTTTTCTCCATTTCGCCGCGAAGTTCATCGAAAACGTTTTCCGGGGCCGGATCCTTCAATACCGGTGAAGTAGTCCGAAATTATAACGAATACAGTCAGACAAATACATTGGACCGCGACCTGGTTGACCAGCCCCAGGTTGCAAATGCTTAGCATAATTTGCATGTACTGATTCTGCTTTCTCCTTCATATATCTTTATAAAAAGGACCTTTCAGCGAAACTTTAAGCAGCCGATGGCACGAAAATCATAAACAACCCCATAGCCTTGCAGCGCTATGGGGTTCAAATGGGTACAGCCTTGCGGATTCAGCTTAAAAAGAAAAGGAGCGTGGTCGATTGAAACTTTTCGTCACGCAATCCATTATGATTCAGACCATTAAAATAGGAGGCATAACCAATTCTTCCGTTCTTCAAATTGGGAGCGCCGGCATGATCAGAACGCTCTCCAATCTGTATAACACAGGCGGATTCACTGAACCGGCACCGGAACCAGTGCAGCCCAAGGGAGGAACGGGCACCCCGCTGGTTCCCCTCCAGCCTCCATATAGCCGTGGTCTTTCTCAAATGAAGGAGTGACCTTATGTTTTGTTCAAATGAGCTGCTCCAGTACTTGCATGAAATGCATCTCTTTCATCAGTATCAGCAGAAAAAAATCAAAAGAATGGAAACTGAAATTGAGCAGCTTCGGCAAGAGGTACAGAATCTGAAAGAACAGCCTGGAACCAGCATTGAACGAATCGAGTACAGCTTTGATCAGTTGAAAATCGAGACACTAGAGGGGACATTGAATATCGGCCTGACACCGTCCGGAGGCGAACCGATCGAAGAGATGCTCGTCAATCATGCCGGCACTCCAGGTCCGGGCCCCGGTTTTGATTATACCGTTCCGTTCATGGATGAAGAATTGATGAGCAATGTCCAGGAGGAGCTGAATCGTTATTTAAAAGAAGAAGGGCCTGCCCTCCTTGATGAACTGGAACATAAATACGGGCAGCCTCTCAGCCAGGAATACCGTAAGCTGATTGTCAATGATATCGACAATCAGCTCGAAAGCCGCATCCTTTATTATGTACAGCAGTACAATAAGGAATCAGACAGCCGTGCGAATGCCGATCAGACGGCCGATGCAGTCGCCGCGCGTGTCAAAGACGATATCCGGAACGCAATCGAGGCGTTTATCAAACATTTGCCGAAAGGAGAATGAAGATGCATTACACCGTCGTAAACAGGGAATTGGCTGTAGGTGATATAAGTATCCTCGGGGTATCAAGTTCATCGATCGTTCTTGTCGGTGATACAGAATCGATTGCGCTTTCTTCCATATTCGATACGCCTGCCGAATCATTGATCATCGGTCCATTCGTTCCGCTGTCACCGGAAACAGGACGCTGATGTACAGCAGAATTTCGCTTGTAAAGGAGATTTTGGCCGGATCTGTCATTTTCAGTTCCGTGTTCGAAATCGGTGATTCCAATCACTTGAATTTGAAATCACGGGCGCTCGCGGTGCAGCGTGAACAGCAGATTTTCTTTGACAGGGAAGGAGCTTTCAATTATCCCCTGTTCAAGCGGAACATTCTCCCTCCGCCCCCCGTCCGGGTGCCTTTTACGATGTCAGCCATATACGAAGAGCCTCTGATCCGGGTAAATAAGATAGATATCAAGGGTGTATCATCATCTAGCGCTCTTCATATCGGTTCTACTTGCTGGATCAAAGCTGAAGCCCGCGTCAAGCATATCAGGCAGCTTGAATCGAGAAACGAAGAAAATGCGGAAGAAGAATAAGCCCGAACAAAATGAAGCCGGCTCTCATAAATTGAACTATAACGTTAGAACGAAAAAAGGGTGTATCTTCATGCCATCAATAGTCGGTCCGGTAAATATCAATGAAGCGTCAGGCGTGGTAAATTTCGGAGACACATTTTATGTCTCCCCGAAAAGCACCGGCAAAACATATGCAGGATCAGGCGGCTTTAACACCGGTAACTTTGTGAATACAAATAACGGACTTAGCTCCACGAATACTGGTGATCCTGATGCGGCTGATTCCAATGTAAGCGCAAATGCCTGACACAGAGAACAGAATCACCTGCGCCGGTTTAGCGGCGCAGGCCTTTCGTGTGTCAGTCTGTATGCATTGGCTTAGGTTATTGCATTAACTCTTAACTCCCATTTATCCGGGCAAGGCTGCCGTACCGGCCGCCTTTCGGTGTGCTGTACCATCGGCTCCCCGGCATAGATTCAAAGGACTTATCCTGCTTTATTGGATATTAATAGAAGCCCGCCCGCTTTTACAGCGGAGAGTTGATTTCCGCTTCAGGGTCTCGCTTCTTCCACAATCTTTTATCAATAGGCTCTGTTAAACGTTAGTGTTGATTTCCGTTGCAGGTACTCGCTTTCCGCGGGGCGGGCGGTGAGCCTCCTCATCGCTTACGCTCTTGCGGGGTCTCACCTGTCCCGCTAGTCCCGCAGGAGTCTCGCACCTTCCACTCCAATCAACTAGTGAAAAAATCAACATTGAGCTTTAACACAGCCTATCAATAAAAAAACAGCCCAATTCAATTGCGAATTGGGCTGCTATTTGGTGTTCGATTTACTGATTTATACTCGAAAACCGAACACGTTTACACGCAGAGCGGGCAGTCTTCCTATTCATGAACGTCTGAATCCTTCTTCCTCCAGATACTGTTTGGCTTCATTATACGAAGGAAAGGTGCCGTCCAAATTCAAGCCGGCATATACGTTCCACATCTCGTACTCACGCATCAGGACAAGGCGCTGATTGTCCTGATTGACCCACTCTTCCTCAAATGCATCATCGGTGTCTGAAGGAGCATATGCAAGTGAAGCAATCGATTCTTTAATGATCGACCGCAGCTCTTCCTCCGAAAAATCACGGATGTTAACCATGCCTCTGCCGTCTGTAACATATCCATCCACATACTTTCCATATACAAAGCCGTTGCCATTCGGATGAAGGTGATAAACGACATTCTTTTTGTCCCTTATACTCTCGTCGAAGTGGAAATTAATCCGGCCCAATGAAACGTCCTTTCGTTCCAACTCAGGAAATGACTCTGCTATTGCAAGTTTTTCTTCAAATGAGAGCATACATATCTTCCTCCTGCACAATGTAACTGATCGCTTGACAGCGGTTTACTCTTCCCACACCTTTACTTCTTTCATGACGTCCCCGGCTTTAATACGGAGCACAGTATCCATGCCTTCTGTCACCTGGCCGAAAACAGTGTGCACTCCATCCAGGTGCGGCTGCGGCTCATGAACGATGAAGAACTGGCTGCCGCCGGTGTCTTTTCCGGCATGTGCCATGGAGAGCGCGCCCGGCACATGCTTATGGGGATTGCCTTCGGTTTCACATTTGATTGTGTAGCCTGGGCCTCCAGTCCCGTTTCCCTTTGGACAGCCTCCCTGGGCTACAAAACCAGGAATAACACGGTGGAACGTCAATCCATTGTAAAATCCCTCATTCGCCAGCTTGCCGAAGTTTTCCACCGTCCCCGGTGCCTCGTTTGGATATAAGTCAAACTCTATTACTTCTCCATTTTCAAATGCGATCGAACCTTTGTTCATTATGATTCCTCCTGAAAAATTCATTTTTAGCATGCACTACAATTGTATTTGAAAAAAGCCCCAAAAGACAAGCAGTCATAATCGGATGGGATTTCACCTTTTTTTCCTGAGCGACTTCTTCGTCCGCGGCACCCTGGCAGGCGGCTGTTTGCGAATCCATTTCAAGTATTTTTGTATGTGTTCGTTGCGCTGTAATGCCCCGATCGTATTTAAGGCGGCGGCAAGTTCTTCATTTGAAAACAGTGCATGTACCTGTTTATGGCACGGTATACAGAGTGTGGCGGCCGGCAAAAAAGTTCCTCCCTTTTCTTTTGGGGTCAGATGATGCACAGTTGTCTGTACGCCGCTGCGCCCGCATAACTCACATGTTCCGGAGCTGTTTCCTTTTGGGCCCATATTCGTCACCCCTGAAAATAATTTTGTTACCATCCATAACCGTCTTTAATTTGGCATGAATGTCCTTGTCAAACCTTATTGTTGATTTTGGGCCTGGTTTTTATCAGACGAGTCGCGGTTGATAATGCCCTTCACTCTCTTTGCTTGAGCTTACGGACAAACTTTCCTTACTCGTTCCTGCCGAGCTCCCCAGCCGGATTTCCGGGCAAAAGCATTTCAATAACAGAACTATATGATACTTGGACGCCGGATTCTACATCATCTCATGAAAAACGACGCTTCCGTTTCCTGATGGTTCGGCCGGTTTCACAATCAGTTTTCGCGGCATACGCTCTCTTAATTCCTGGACATGGCTGATGACACCGATTGCCATGCTGCTTGACTGCAATTTTTCCAGTGACGTCATAACGGTATCGAGCAGTTCATGATCAAGAGTGCCAAAACCCTCATCCAGGAAGAAGAACTGCAGCGGAAACTGGCCGCGGAGCTGGATTTGCGAAGACAGAGACAGGGCCAGTGCGAGTGACGTCAGGAATGTCTCCCCGCCGGAAAGCGTTGAGACTGGCCGCCTCACTCCGCCGTTTGCATCATCCCGGATGACAAAACCGCCGGCGGAGTCCACTTCGATTGCATAACGCTGCCTGGTGAGCTGCCCGAGCCGTTCCGATGCTTCACGGGCGACCTGAATCAACTGTTCTTCTGCGATATATTCGACAAACTGATTGCCGCGGAACACTTGCTGCAGTTTCCCGAGTTTTTCAAGTTCCTTTTCGACTTCAATCCGCTGTTCATCCAGTGTTTCGTATCGGCTATGATTTTCCTGGAGCACACTCAGCCATTTCATCTTCTCGCCTTTATCCTGGAGCGCTGCATTCACTTTCTTTTTTATAATTTCCCGGTGCTCTTGTGTTTGGTTCCACTCTTCAACCGTTAGCGCGGCAGTTCCGATTTTCTCATTCAACTGGCCGATTTCATGCTCGATCTGGTTCACCTTTTCCCTGAATTGATCGACTTCGGCCTGCCATTGCTGCTGTTCCTTTTCATCTCGCTTCGCCTCTTTTACCTCTTCAACTCTGGTAAATGGTGAATCGTTCAAGACGCGGAGCCACTTTTCTTCCGTCTCCCGCAAGCGGCTATCGCAATCTTTTAATGAGTGTGATGCGGCGGATAAACGTTTTTCAGCCTCCTGCAGCTGCTTGCGGGTCTTTTCAAATGCTTCATGGAAAAAGGTTTCTTCCTTTTTCAAACGATCCAGTTTGCCGGATGTTTCTTCCAGGAGCTCTGACGGCTTACGGTCGCCGGCCTGCCGTTTCAATGCCGTTTCTGCTTTTTCATAACTCTCTTTTTTATAGGAAAGGTTCGACTTCTGTTCCGCCACTTTTAATTGCAGGTCAGTCAGGTTCTGTTTCCGTTTTTCAATGTCAGTCTCCCAGTCTTCCAAAAAACGGACACTTTTTTCGATGCTTACTTTCAGTTCTTCCGCCCGGCTGTCTTTTTCCATGATGCCTTGCTGCAACCTCACAGCTTCCTGAAGGGAAAATGCAGGAAATTCTTTTGACCAGAAAGCCCTTTTTTCTTCGATTTCGTTTTCCGCGCTGTCCAACTTTTTCCGTTTTTCTTCAAGACTTTTCTCAAGTTCTTCTACGGTCTGTGATGATTGCTGAAGGCGGCGGGAAATCTCTGTCAGACTCCTGGCTGCGGCTTTGACATTTTCTTCTGTTTCGAGGAAGTCCTGTTTCAGCGCTTTCGTTTCCGTACTAAGCCGGAAGGCGGTTTCTGCCAGCTGTTCCACTGAAAGGCCGCGGTCAAGCTCGACAAGCGGTTCCACCTCTTTTTGCGCGCTTGATGGTTCTATTCTTTCCGGTGAAAGGGCTTCGCTCATCCGTTCAGACAGCTGTTCATATTGCAGTTTAAATTGGTGCAGCGTTCGGCTTTCTTTGCGGATGCTGTCAATCGTTCCTTTTAACTCCTTCATATCCTGCTGCAGCAGGCCGGCAGATTGAACCTTTCCATGAACGGGTGCAGGATGTTCAATCGATCCGCAAACGGGACAAGCCTCGCCTATTTTCAGGGAGGCCGCCAGTCCTGATGCGATTTCTGTTATTCTTGCCTGATCGAGTTCTGCTTCTTTCTCTTCAATCCGACTGAGTAGATAGCTTTCCAATTTTTCAGTTTCATATAGCCGTTCACTCACATGGTGGAACTGTGTTTCCAGCGTCTTGAATAAAGCGGTGCCCTTCTTTTGAATTGATTGCTCTTCTTGCAGCAAGCGTTCATGTTTCTTGTTCGATTCTTCCCATGCCGCTTTTTTATCCGCATGTTCCTTCTCAGCTTCCTGTTTATTTTTCTCTGCGATTTGGATATGTGTCCTTGATTCATTGGCCCGGCGGATGTCTTCACGCTCTTTCGGCGATACCGCTGCCGTTTCAAGCTCTTCTTTCAGCCGCTGCTGTTTGGCCTGTCCTCTTTTATACTTGTCCTGCAGGTCTTCAAGCTCCGTCTTTTCCTTATCGATCCGGCTGCCGGTTTCTTTCAGCTTCTGTTCAAGTCCGTTTATTTCTTGCCTGAGGATGTCCATTTCTTTCTCTGTTTCTGCTGCCTGCTTCAGCTGTTCAACCTTTACGGTCAACACCGGCTCTTCTTTTTCTCGACTCTCTTTAGCCTGTTTATATTGATTTTCCTTACTGCCATACTCGGACTGTGCCTCTTCAAAGGCTGCGGCTGCCTGTTCTTTTTCATGCTGCCATTTCGATTTGCGGCTTGCCGCCGTTTCATATTCATCAAGATAAGGGGAAAGGCGGTCTGCCATGCGGGCGTGTTCCAGCTGTATTTGCAAGGCTTTCATTTCTTCTTCGCGATACCGTTCGTTTTCTCTTTCTTTCAGCAGTTTTTCCCTGTGATTCTGAAGTTCCCATTTTTCCTTCTGTTGCTGATAGAGTGTTTCAGCCTTCTCGTATTCCGTTTCGCACTTTTTCAGGAATGCGTCCGCTTCAGATGCGGCTTTTTCTGCTTCTTTGAGCGCATCATCGGAAGCATCTCCAAGTCCAGCCTGTTCTGAGATGATTTTTTCGTACGCTGTTTTTTTCCTGCCAATTTTACTCCTTATGTTCCGGTTCAGTTCATCACCGTACTTTTCCAGATTGAAAAGGCGCTGCAGCATCTGGCGCCGGTCTGCACCTTTAAGAGATAAAAACTCGGCGAACTTGCCCTGCGGGAGCACGACCGCACGGGTGAAGTCATCGATCGTCAGTCCCAGCAGGTCCATAATTTCACGATTCACTTCACTGTTTTTATCCGCCATGACAATTGTTTTCTCATCGTCGCTTTCATCAATGAGGCGGCAGACCGATGTTTTCACAGTGACGTCGCCCGTCCGCTTGAAACGGCGCTCCACCGTATACTGTTTCGACACAGCGGCATCCTTGAGCTGGAATGTGAACGATACGTGCAATTCATCTTCGGCATGGTTCAGGATGCCCTGTGTATTGTTGGCCGCCCGTTCCACTTTGCCGTACAGGGCGAGTGTCATGGCATCAAGCAGCGAAGACTTTCCGCTTCCTGTCGGCCCAAATATGCCGAAAACACCGGCATCGCACAGCGAATCAAACTGGACGGTCTGCGGTTCCCGGAAACTGTGCAGTCCTGATACAACCAACTTTATCGGTCGCATGATTACTCCTCCCCTTCCGGCTGGTCTTCATTCACCAGTTCCATGAACATGCCTGTCAGTTCAGGTTCAGGTTCCGCTCCGCCTGTTTGCCTTGCATAAAACCGTTTGAACAGTTCATCAAGCGGCAGGCTGCTGGCCGATTGCCTGCTTTCTTCTTCCGCCTTTGTTTCAAATACCGGCCTGATATGGATAAATCCGCTGTGCAGCTTTCGAAGCCGATGTATCTCTTCCAGCGATAATGCATTTTTTAGATGGATTTCCAGGTCAATCCATGAATTGGCATCTTTCCCTTCATCAAGCCAGTGATACACCTGATTCAGACCGTCAACCGCTTTCCAGGACACAAGCGGCTTCCCGCTGGACAGCGGAATTTCCTTCACTTCTGCTTCACTGCCTGGTTTTACATCAATAACTGTCACTGACTTCGCATAGCCGGATTCGGAAAAACTGTAGGCAAGCGGCGAACCCGAATACCTTGCCGGCCGTGTCGCCTTCCGGATATTCTGGGGGCGGTGCAAATGGCCGAGTGCTGTATACTGCGCACCTTCCGGCAAACTGTCGGCGGAAACGGTATAGGCGCCCCCCACTTCAATCGGCCGCTCGGAATCACTTGAACTGCTGCCGGCGACATAAATATGGCTCATGGCGATATTGACGGCATCATCCGTAAATGACTCGCTCAGTTTCTCAAAAATCGCTTTGATTTTCCGGTCATAGTGTTTTTGAAGAATTTCTTCGGCATTTTCCTGTGAAAGCAGTTCCCTCAGCCTTGCTTCTGAAGGATACGGAAGCAAGGCCAGGTTGATTTCTTCGCCTGTTGAAGGAATCACCGTTTTGAACGGCTGTAAGTCCGGCAGGCCGAATAAATGAATGCCGTGCTTGCCGGCAAGCGGTGATGCCGCTGACAGCCGGTCGGGATTATCATGATTTCCAGATATGAAAAAGAGCGGCCGCTTCCCCCCATCAGAAAGCCGTGCAGCACTTTCATAAAAAAGCTGTTCTGCTGCAGCAGGCGGATTGACGGTATCAAATACATCACCTGCCATCAAAATCGCATCTGCCTGTTCTTCTTCTGCTATGTCTGCGAGTTCCTCCAAAAAATCAGCCTGTTCGGCCAATCTGCTTCTTCCTTCCAGCGTCCTCCCCAAATGCCAGTCGGCCGTATGTATAAGCCGCAAATCTCCCCGCCCCTTTCTATTATTCTGTTAACCTGCCAGATTGCCAAAAAAGACCCTTCCGCCGATTGCCTGTGACGAAAAGGGGCCAGTCAAACAGATTTTCGCAATAAAGGTGCCGATTGCTCAGCACCATTAAAACTTTCCGGATTTCAAAATTGAATAAATGAGCCATAAAAACATTAGGAACGAAATCACAAATCCGATTTCGATTGCCGGAACCTCCGTCAGGATAGACGAAGAGTTGCCAAATGTCGAACCGATGATCAATCCGACCACAATGATACTGAAAGCAAGCAATGTGATGCTGAATGAAATTCTGTTGCTGATCCGGTCCAGCTTAAAGAGGAGCTGCTGCGTTTCCGGTAAAGAGATATTGATCCGGAGCTTATCTTTATTGGTCTTCGACAGCAGATCACGAGTCTGTTTGGGAAGTGTCTGCAGCAGCTCCCCCCACTCCTTGAGGTCATCCCAGACTTGCTCGCCGACCCGCCTGGGGTTGTACCGTTCTTTTACCAAACGCTTACCGTAGGGCTCTGCCAATTTCAAAATACTTAGATCCGGATTAAGTTCTTCCGCAAGAGATTCGACAGTCAAAACGGCTTTTCCAAGAATCGTATATTCAACCGGTATGATAATATTGTTGCGCTGTGCCGCCATAAACAAATCATTGACAGCATCCCCGATACTGATTTCGCTTAACTTCATATCAAAATACTTTTGATTCAGCAGCTCGATATCAGAACGAAGCCGATTTTCATCCACATCCGAATCGACAAGGGACATATCCATGAACGTTTCCATGATTGCTTCCGGATCTTGTTTCAGCATGGCAATAACAAGGCTCGAAAACTGATAGCGCATCGTCTTTGTCAGCCTGCCGACCTGGCCGAAATCGATCAGCGCAAGCTTCCCTTCCGGCAGGTAAAAAACATTGCCAGGATGAGGGTCGGCATGAAAAAAACCGTGGATGAAGATCTGCTCGAAAAAACAGTTGACGAGACTGTCAGCCAGCGCCTCCCTTTTTTCATCAGAAAGCCCTTCCACCGTACCCAGCTTTTCGCCTTTGATAAATTCCTGGACAAGAACGGCTTCTGTTGAATAATCCCAGTAAATTGATGGGATGACGATATTCTCATTATCCTTGAATTGATTGGCGACCTTCTCCGTATGATGGGCTTCCAGCGTGTAGTCAAGTTCATCCTTAATTGAACGGGAAAACTCATCAATAATATCTCTGACCCGGTAATAACGGGCCCAGTCAAATTGCTGTTCCAGCAGCCTTCCCAGTTCTTTCATGATGGAAAGGTCTACCCCTACCTGCCGCACGATATCCGGACGCCTCACCTTTACAGCCACTTTCGTACCGTCTTTCAGCAGGGCAAGATGCACCTGCCCGATTGAAGCAGATGCAGCCGGCTCCTCGCCGAAATCATCAAAAAGGGAATCAAGAGGCGCTTCAAGCTGCTCTTCAATTATCGCTTTGCTTTCCTCAAAAGGAAATGGATTGACGTCATCCTGAAGCTTTTCCAACTCCTTAATGATCGGAACCGGAAAAATATCCCGCCGCGTGCTCAGAATCTGCCCAAGTTTAATAAATGTCGGGCCAAGTTCTTCCAGCGTTTTTCGAAGTTTCGGCCCAATTGACGAGTGTTCCGGCTTTTTGAAGTCAGCCGCCACCCGTTTCGGTAATGACAGCATATGAAACAGGCCGATATCATCAAGAATATAGCCGAAACCATTTTTTGATAAAATTACTGCGATTTCCCTGTAACGGTTCATATGTCGAAATCTTCTGCGAAACATCAGCTTCACCTTTTTCCAGCGCTATTATTGATTGAAATCATCAGGAGATAAATCTTCAGCCGGTTTCATACTGTCCGGTTCTGTCTCACTGTATTCCATATGTTTTGCTTCAAGCTCCCTGATCCTTTTTTCAAGGTTTCTGTATTGCTCGATTGTCACAAAACCGAGCTCCTGGATGTTTTCTTTCACATCAGCTTTGAAATCTTCATTGAATTTTTGTTCAACCGATTCTCCTTTTGAAAGAAGGCTGTTCAGCAATTCTTTCGCTTCCTGGGGTGCAATTTCCCCTTTCACTGTCAGGTCATTCACATACTTTTCAACTTTTTCCTTGCTGGCTGCAGCAATGCCGAGGCCAAGCAGCAGCCCTCTTCGTAAATACGGATTCATAACTGTATTCCTCCTTTTAATCCAATTCCAATGGATAACCGCCGTCAAAGAAATACAAATATTTCCGGCTGACTTTCTTTTTGATAATCTGCTCAACTGCCCGCTGATAAAGGTTAAGCTGGGTGCGGTACCTGTCGGCAAGGACCGGTTTCGCCTCACTGAAATTGCCATTGAACCGGTTTGATATATTATCCGTTTTATAATCGATGATTGCCAGCCCCTGTTCGTCTTCCAGGAGACAATCAATCACACCCTGGACAAGGACAAATTCTTGATCTTCCCCCTGCCATTCAGGATAGGCTTCTTTTGCCGGGAAGGCTAAGCTGAACGGGATTTCCCGTTCCACTTTCGCGGCGTTTAGAAAACGGCGGCCCGGCTCACTGCCGAAGAAATCGGCGATGCGTTCCGGTTCAATGGCCTCAGCCTGCTGGTCAGTAAGCAATTCGCGGGTAACCATTTTACTGATTTGTTCCCTTATTTCATCAGAACTAATCCCATCGGCAACCTTGAGCTGCTGCATGACCATATGCATCGCTGTTCCGCGTTCGGCCGCTGTCATTTTCTGCTCCTGTAAAAAACGCGGCCTTTTTTCGATCGGGGCCTGAAAACGTTGAATTAAACGGATGTCACTGTTCTCATCGACTGCACCATGCCGGTTTTTCATTTCAGTGACCGATTGCTTCGCACTATGCCCGGCGGCCTGCGTAAATGGGTAACGCCACTCAAGCCTGCGCTGGACCTGATCAGCAAAAGGAGAGTCATCCGGATAACGGGTCCATGAGCGGAGTGATTCCATCAACTCTTCTTCACGGGCCAGTTCATCAGGTGCTTCTTCAGTCAATGTCTCCCCTTTGACAAAATCGATCTTCCAGTTTGAAGGATGCCGTGCTATTTCAGAATCTCCATTCGGCTTTTCTTCTTCAAGCGTTTCAAGAATATGGCGGTGGCGGACAAGTGCCGGCCCGATCCAATCGAGATAGGAGGTGCTGCGCGACCGTTCATAGTCAGGAAGCAGCCAATCCTCATGGTCGATATGTTCCTTCCAGGAATCAACCATTTTACTTCGGTCTTTCACCGAGCCGATCAAGTACAGTTTATCCCGTGCCCGGGTCAGGGCTACATACAAAACACGCATTTCCTCTGCCGCCAGCTCCATTCTGGCCCTGCGCTTAATGGCGATTAGCGGGAGGGTCGGATAACTGATCCGCAGCTCGGGATTGATCAAACGCGAACCGAAACCGAGTTCTTTATGGAGAAGCACCTTCTGGTGAAGGTCCATCATATTGAATTGGCGGGCCAGGCCTGCTGTAAAGACTACAGGGAACTCAAGCCCTTTGCTTTTGTGGATCGTCATGATGCGCACAACATCCTCTTGTTCGCCCAGCGCGCGGGCTGCCCCTAGATCATCACCGCGTTCCTGCATGCGCTCGATGAATCTGAGAAACCGGAACAATCCGCGGAATGATGTTTCTTCGTATTGCCTTGCCCGGTCATAGAGTGCCCGCAAGTTTGCCTGGCGCTGCTTTCCGCCCGGCATCCCGCCGACAAAATCGTAATAACCTGTTTCGCCGAATAAATCCCAGATCAAAGTGGACAGGGCGCCCTGGCGCGCTTTTGTCCGCCATTCTTCAAGGCTTTTATAAAAACGGTCAAGTTTTTCCTTTAAAACACGGTCTCCGCCTGTTCCGGAAATATAGGAAAGAACCGCCTCAAAATAGGTATCCTTTTTATTCTCAAGGCGGATGGAAGCCAGTTCGTTTTCACTCAAGTCCACAATTGGCGACCGCAGCACTGAAGCAAGCGGTATATCCTGAAGCGGATTGTCGATCACTTTCAGCAGCGAAAGCATGACCGATACTTCTGCAGCTTCAAAGTAACCGGTGGACAGCTCCGCATAAACAGGGATGCCGTACTTTTTGAACTCTTCCATAATGGCTGGCGCCCATGGCATCGAGCGCAAAAGAATGACGACATCACGATATGTGACCGTCCGCATCCCGCCAATTTTCTTATCAAAAATTTGATAAGTACCGACCAACTCTTTAATCTTCTTTGCCATCAGGCGGGCTTCAAGCTGGACGGTTTCATACTCATCTGGATTGATGCGGCTTTCATCAGGCGCTTCCTGCTTCCGCTCATCATTTTTTTGCTGATCGACAAGGAGCAGCTCCGTTTCAGTATCGGAACCAGGCGGGTAAGCTGCGCCGGGTTTTAACTCCGCCGCATCATCGTATTCGATTTCACCGACTGTTTCACCCATGATCTGCTTGAAGATGAAGTTTGTGCCGTGCAGCACTTCTTCACGGCTGCGGAAGTTCTTCGATAAATCAATTTTGATTCCCCCATTACCGCCGCCGTTTCCAAACCTTTTATATTTGGAAAGGAACAATCCCGGTTCAGCCAGACGGAACCGGTAAATACTCTGTTTCACATCTCCAACCATAAATACATTGCCCTGCTCTGTATTAGGCTTCGCGATCAGGCGAATGATCGTTTCCTGTACAAGGTTCGTATCCTGGTACTCATCAACAAGCAATTCCGTAAACTGCTGGCGGTATTGCTTTGCCGCATCTGAAGGCACGACATCTGTTATTCCGCCGGCCTGATGATGGGATTCGGCCAGAATAGAAAGCGCGTAATGCTCCAGGTCATTGAAGTCAACAAGCGCCCGCTCCTTTTTGGCCTCCGCATATCTTATGGTCACTTTTTTCACAAGCTCGACAAGCGTCCGGACAACCGGAGCCATTTCGCGGACATCCTGCATATAAGCATCCGGGCTGCGGGCAAAAAGCTCTTCCTTCAGCTTGCCGATTTGCTTTTTCACTTTTTCGCGAAATGCCTTGACCCGATCCTGCAGGTCTTTATCCGCCTCGCCTTTCCTAACCGTTTTCAGCTTTGAAAAGGATGCTGTCTGCATTTCCTCATAGAGACGCTGCCAGGAGTCTTTTGCAGCGGCCTGCAGTTCCTGTACGATTCTGAGATCATCTTCAAGGTTATCTGCATAGGCGGAAGGTCCTCCCGGCTCCTTAGTCAGAGTCATTGCATGGGCGAGAATCGCCTCCATTCCGTCCAGCTGCAAATTCACATCACCGGCAAGGTCTTTCATCCACGGAAGATCTTCGATGCCGATGCCTTTCCCGGCATTTTCATATTCTTCCGCAACATTATCGAGCCACTCAAACGGCCATGGATGTGCGCGTGAAAAATTATATAACTTGCGGGCATAGTCCTGCAGGTCGGCATCGCTCCGATCACTTGCATACCGGTCAACAAGGTCATAAAATGCCTCGTTTCCTTCCCTTCCATATTCCTCCTCAAAAAGCTCATCAAGGACCTCATCCATCAGGAGATCGGCTTCAGTGCCATCTGCAATCCGAAAACCCGGATCGATATCAAGCTTGTAATAATATTTCCTTACGACATTCAGGCAGAAGGAGTGCAGCGTTGAAATCGAAGCCCTGTTAATGAGGGTAAGCTGTCTCCGTAAGTGTAGGGAGGACGGATGACTTTCGAGTTCCTTTTCAATGGCATCACCGATCCGCTTTTTCATCTCAGAAGCTGCTGCATTTGTGAATGTCACGACAAGGAGACGGTCGATGTCCACCGGATTTTCAAGTGATGTGATTTTTTTGATGATCCGTTCAACAAGGACGGCTGTTTTTCCCGAGCCGGCTGCGGCGGCTACGAGGATGTCTTTTCCGGAGGCGGTGATGGCATCCCATTGTTCATCCGTCCATGTGCTGTTTTCAGGCTTCGGCAAATTACTGATCATCGGCGCCGTCTCCTTTCTTTCTGATTTTCTCAAGGACAACTTGATCTTTTTCAGGCTTCAGCAGCCGGTATTCATTTTCTTCGAGCGAGTTGTCAAACTGGCAGAAAGATTTATATGAGCAAAATGTGCAAGGCGTCCTGTCCTTCATTTTATAAGGCGCAATATCAATGACTCCGTCCGTGATATCCGTACCGATCTTTTTGATCAATTCCCTCACATGTTTTCGGAGGTGATTGAAGTCTTCATCACTTGCTATTGAAGAATTGCTGTAAAAGCCGCCCGTTTTCTTCAGGCCTGCCGGAACAACGTCGGAATGCCCGCTATCGAGCGTGTTATCCATAAGCTTAATCGCTTCTTCTTCGGCAACAAGGAGGCCTTTCATTTTGAACTGCTTGAAAAGTTCCCTGTCGATGGCATCATCCGGAAGGCGGTAATCCGAAGTGACCATCGGGTTGTGGACATGGAAATAGAGGACTCCGGCAGGATGCGCATCCTCGCCGAGCCATTTATCGGAATGGGTCAGCACGATATCGAGATATGTGAGCATCTGCAAGGCCAGGCCAAAGTATACTTCAGCCAGGCTCAGCGCCTTCTCGCTTGATTTATAGTCGACGACCCGCAGCAGCATCCCTTTTGAGCTTTCCGCTTTGTCGACCCGGTCAATTCGGCCGACCAGTTCCATTTCAGTGCCGTTAGGAAGCTTGAAGGTAATGGCAGGCAAGTCTTGGCCAGACCCGAATGGAACCTCAAGGCCGATCGGTACAAATCCGCTTGATTTGGCATGTTCACTCATGACACCCGAAGCCTTTGCCACCACTTGCTGCAATTTCCGTTTTATATAATTGTGCCTGTTTGAGCTTAACAGAATCTCACCTTGAAGATGCGGCGCCAATTCATCGATCGCCTGGATGGAAAATTGCTCGCATTGCTTGCTGGTCAGCTCGTTCCATTCAAGGCCGTGCTCCTTCACAAGTTCGGACATCCGTTTCAATGCCCCGTGGAAAAGCTGCCCGATATCAGGAGCTTCGAGCTTGAAGATTTGCCGCTCCTTCAATTTCAGCCCGTGTGAAGCAAACTGGGAAAATGCGCAGGAGTTGAACCGCTCCATCCTTGAAACACTTGCCTGGATCTGCTCGCCGTACAGCTCTTTGCTGATATGCGCATCAAGCTGCTTTGCTTCATTTTTAAAAAACAGGCTGCCCAGGACGGTCCGCGCCTTTTCCGACCACTGTTCACTGGTGATAAATTCATTCAGGACATCGATCCACAGCGGTGCAACCGGATACCCCCGTTTCCACGCCTGCAGCTGGGCAGCGAGATAAGACAGCGTCTTCTTGCCTGTCGTGACGAAATCCAGCTGCTCCTGTTCACTAACTTCCGTCGGATCGTTTAAAATGAGCTTTTCCTCCAGCGTACTGTAAAGGCTTTTGATGCGTTTGACAAGAACAGACGGATTCAATGATTTCCCTTCCTCATCCGCAAGGGGCCAGCTTACCCACAACCGCTCCGACGGACTGGTCAGAGCAAGGTAAATCAGAAAATTCTCATCCAACAGCTGCTCGCGGCTTCCTGGTGCCAGCTGTACACCCGAATCAAGAAGAAGCTGCCTTTCTTCATCGGAAATGACATCGTCTTCCTGTGGAACAGCAGGCAGGACACCTTCATTCACCCCGAGAATAAATGAAATTTTCACATCCCCAAAACGGGTCCGATCAAGCGTTCCCGCCAGCACCTGGTCAAGTGAAGGCGGCACCAGTGCAAACCTCATCGATTCCAGTCCTGTTCCGATCATTTTCATGAACATATCAAATGTCAGTTTATCATCACCGGTGATTTCCACAATCTGGTCCAGCAAATCCATAAACTCATCCCACACCTGGTCGTGCTGGCGGGCGAGTGTAAGATTTCCGTTCTCAGCTGCCGTATCGCGCAGCTTTTCAATTTTCTCAGGAACCCTTATCCCGGAAAGAAAATGATAGAGTGCTTCCGCATAATCCCGGCCCGTTTTCGCCCTTTTCATTTCTTCCTCAAGGGAAGCGAGCGGTGCTGCGATCAATCTGCGCAGACGGTTGATCTTATCCTCAATTTCCTTCTCTTTGTCCGTTTGCCCGGTGTCCGTATCTTCAAGTGAATAAATGCGCCGGTAGGTCCACGGCTCATCCTGTTTCCACTTGACGCCCTGGATGCCGCGGGCCAGCACGTAGTTTTCAAGCTGGTCCATCTGTTCCCGGAGCCCTTCAACACGGCTCCCCAGCGGAAAAAACAGGTCCGTTTTCACACAGCGGAACACCGGATCGTAACGCCAGTTCGTATGGATGACATCGAGTGATGACCGAATCAGCTCAAACAGGGGATGATTCAGCATCGTTTGCTTCAGGTCGATGAAATAAGGAATCTCGTAATCATTGAATATCGTCTCCATCAGCTTCTGGTAATCTCCCATGTTGCGGACAAATATGCCGATATCCCTGAACCGGTACCCTTCTTCACGGACGAGCTTAAGGACTTCCCGGGCAACGCCTTCCACTTCTGCCCGCCTGTTAACGGCCGCAGCAAGCGTGATTTCCCCGGCTAAATCAACTTGTTCAGCCGGCCTGACATCATAACAGCGTTCCAGATGTTCAAGTGACGGAGCCTGCTCATAACGGGGGGGCTTTCCATCCAAAACAACCGTCTTCTCCAGTTCCGCCCCAAGACCTCCGGCTAGCTCCCTCAATTTCATAAACGTATCCCCCGTCATCCGGAATAGATTAAGTTCATGGGGAGCATGTTCATACTCGCGGTCGAGCGTCAACGAAACAGTCACCCGCTTCGCATGCTGAAAAAGCGCTCCAAGAACAAGCTCTTCCTGCGGTGTGAAGCTGTAAAACCCATCAATATAAAACTCGGCATCTTTTATAAAATCGGAATCCGGAATCTTCTCGGCAAGCAGCCTCAAATAATCTTCTGAATCGACATAACGGCCGGCCAGGCTTTTCTCCAGGTCTTCATAAATGAGCTGAAAATCGTGAAGCTTCTCTTTCAGGCTCTCCGTTCCCGCTTCTGCTTTTCCGCCAGCATCAAGTTCCATCCGTTTCTGCTCTAGATCGGCCGGTGTGACACAGTATCTCTTGAATTCAGCCATCATCTCCTCAAGCTGTTCAATAAATCCGTTTTTCTCAGCAGCCTTTTCAAACACCTTGAGCTCTTTCCTTCGGCTTTCCAAAATCTTTCGGATCATCATATTAAGGCCGAGCGTATTGATATGATAACGGGAAATCCCGCCAGTCTCCTGCAAAACCCTCCAGGCCAGCCTCGTGAAACTGAACACCTGCGTCCTGATCATGCCGCCAAGTCCCGGCGTTGTGATCAAATCATACTCCGTTTGGAATGTCATTTGATCCGGCACAAGATAAATCAGCGGGTTTCCATCCGGATTATCCTTGAGACGCTTCCGCAAATCGTCTTTGCAAAGCGCCGTCTTCCCGCTTCCTGCCCGTCCGATGACAAATCGCACTGTCATTGAATAACCTCCGCTCCTGCAAATATCTGTCGACAGCTTGAGGATCGCCCGAGCTGTCTCGTTATGTAATCAAAAATGTAAAACAGGCCGTTTTTGCTGAAACATGTGCGAAACGGCTGCCTGTAAGTATCTGCTTATCTTTTCAACGTCACATTTCCTGATTCTATGATACTATTTCCGCGAATGCCGATAAACCTTTTTCATCTGCCAATATCTGAAGGTGATTTCGAACATCCGTTCTATAAGTTTAGCAGATTTTTCCGTTCTCTTCCACCTTGCAGATGAATGGGTGCTGTTCTTTTGCCCGATCATGGTATGGTACAGCGAGCTTCAGAGGTTTAAATTGATATCTGGTGGTTCCCCGAAAATCCCGGATTCCGGGCTGTCCCCCGATTTTGAGGCGCTGCGGTACATTTAATAAGCCTTTATGAATCCTTTCTGCACGAGAAAATTGGTGAGCAATTTTAAGGATTCTCACGCCTGCTGTTGTAATAAAGACCTTTAAAAATCAACAATTGATTATTTGGGATTTTTGGAAGTAATGCTTCAATTCAATCCATAGGAACGGTTATTTTGCAGTTAGCAGACGGTTTTGAACTATATTTTATAGGTTATGCAGCTGGTTCATGCGGAATCGCGTATTTCACGCCGTCCCCTGTGCACCATCATGGACCGCGACCGGTTAAGGGGCAGGTTTCGCGCCGTAACAACGACTTTTCATGCCAAACAGTCCTCCTTTCATGCGCAAATCCTGCTTTTTCACGCCGTATCTGCGACTTTTCACGCCAGACCACCCGTTTCGCGCCATAACTACCACTTTTCACGCCGTTCCATACCGGTTTCGCGCCGTCCCCTGTGCACCATCATGGACCGCGACCGGTTAAGGGGCAGGTTTCGCGCCGTAACAACGACTTTTCATGCCAAACAGTCCTCCTTTCATGCGCAAATCCTGCCCTTTCACGCCGTATCTGCGACTTTTCACGCCAAACCACCCGTTTCGCGCCATAACTACGACTTTTCGCGCCGTTCCATACCGGTTTCGCGCCGTCCCCTGTGCACCATCATGGACCGCGACCGGTTAAGGGGCAGGTTTCGCGCCGTACTGACTGGATGTATCTGGATTCGTAACATACTGTCTGCAGCATAGGATCAAGCTCCTCCCCTCAACAACAAACAAGGCAAAACATTTGCTCAAAAAGCCGCATTCTGGCTAAACTATAATCATCTGCAGACGGAAGGAGCAATCGTTTTGGAATTAGCTGCATATCTGCTCATCGGGGCCATCATCGGGATTCTTTCCGGATTTTTCGGAGTGGGCGGCGGCTTTGTTTTGACACCGGTGCTGCTGCTGTTTGGTTTCGCGCCAGTAACTGCCATTGCAACGAGCCTCCTTTATACAATCGGAACATCGGTATCCGGAGTAGTTGCCCATTTGCGCCTCCGCAACATCGAGTGGAAGCTGGCATTCATCACAGGATTAAGCGGACTTGCCGCGACAAGGGTAGCTCACCCGTTTGTCCTGTTTCTCGAAAGCAGAGGGCTTTCTGAAACGGTCATACCTGGTTTTTATCTGCTGCTGCTCGGTTATTTCGCTTTTTCGATGCTCCATAAGAAAAAAGGGAAGCCTAAGGAACCCGCTGAAAACGGAAAACACTCCCTCCCGATTATTTTGTTTATCGGCTTTTTTGGCGGCTTCGCCTCCACGGCCCTCGGAGTCGGGGGCGGATTCATTATCGTACCGCTGTTTATATCGCTGCTTGCTCTGCAGCCAAGACTGGCTGTCGGAACGAGCCTTGTCAGTGTTTTCTTCATCGTTATATCTGGTTTTATTTCATATGCTTTTACAACACCGATCAATTATGTGATTGGAATCATGCTGGTCATCGGTGCTTTGATTGGCGGTCAAGTCGGCGCCCATTTGACAGCTTATTTCAGCGATCCGGAAATCAAAAAACGACTCGGCTTGCTATATATTGTCACATGGCTCAGCGTCCTGCTGAAGCTGTTTGGGCTGAATATGACCGGGCTTGCGGGCCTCACCGCTTTCATTATTTATTTAATTTACTCGTTTAGCAGGACTATGATCGGCAGCAGAAAAGAGCAGCAGAACGAATGACTCAGGAACAAATGCGCAAGGCGCCCGCTTAGCGGCGTACGCATAAGCGGGGGTTCCCGCAGGGAGGTGCTCTTTCCTCCCGGAGGGGATCACCGCTTATGACGATAGCCGCTGGCGCCTGGAGCTGGAGGAACAAATGCGCAAAGCGCCCGCTTAGCGGCGTACGCATAAGCGGGGGTACCCGCAGGGAGGTGCTCTTTCCTCCCGGAGGGGATCACCGCTTATGACGATAGCCGCTGGCGCCTGGAGCTGGACGATTCTCTTCTGGCTTTTTATCCACAACGCTTACATATTATAATTTTAGCAAAAAAAGAGCACAGCAGGCTTTAACGCCTTAGCTGTGCTCTTTTTCCATCCATTCTCTTTTCAGCATTCCGTAAAGTTCAAGGTCATGCCGTCTGCCGCGGCGTTCCAGAAATTCTCTGTGCGATCCTTCCCTTATGAAACCGAGTTTCTCATACATCCGCTTTGCACGCTCATTATAAGAAAACACGGTCAACTGCAGCCGGTGAAGGTTTAATTCTTCAAATGCGTATTGGATGGCAAGGTTCATTGCTTCAGTCCCATACCCCTGGCTCCAGTACTGGCGCTGCAGTGCAGCGGAAATCCAGGCGCTTCTGTGATTCCACAGGATGCCATCGATTTCAATAAAGCCTGCCAGCTCTTCTGTGCCTTTTAATCTTACGGCAAAGCGAAAGCTGTCAGACTCCTGGCTGCTGATCCAATCCTCCATGTCTTTCTTTGACTTCGGAACGGCCGGCCTGGCATCAAACAACTGTAGAAATTCATCATCTTCATGCCATGCGGCCAGCACAGCGGCATCCTCCTCCTGAAAAGCCGTCAACTTGACACGGTCACCATGGAACAGCGGCTTATTTAGCATTATCATCAATCCCCCCGCTCTATGTTTCTATAAAGTAGTGTTCGCGATGCTCCGTGAAAATCCTTTCAGTCGGCTATATTACTATTTTTCATTTTTGTTATTTTATGGATGGCGGCATCTGCCAAAAACAGGAGTGATTGTTACTGAGTCGGGGAATAAAGGAAGGACATTACATCAATTTCAGGAAGGATGGAACTTTTGTGAATTTGCCGCTGGTCGTTGGACTCATCTTACTCGCCCTGGCACTGTCAGGTTTTATTGGAATAAAATTATTAAGGGTACCGGACATAGTCCTATATGTGCTGCTTGGAATCGGCTTATCTTTTTTCATCCATGAATCGGAAGCGATCAAGGTAGCAGGAGAAATCGGAATGATTCTGCTGTTTTTCCTACTCGGCATGCGCTATAACATCGGAAATTTCGCCCTGAATATTAAAAAGGTGTGGAAAGCTGGAACACTGGACGCCTTTTTAGGGATTGTCATCACCACTTTTGTCGCCTACCTTTTTGGGCTCGACTTTTTCCCGGCCCTCATCATCGGAGGAATTGTGTATGCAACCAGTTCGTCCATAACCGCAAAACTGCTTGAGCACTCGGACAGGCTGCAAAACAGGGAGTCAGAATTCATGCTGTCCCTGCTCATATTTGAAGACCTTGTCGCACCAGTGCTCGTTACCGTTTTGATCGGCATGTCCGGCGAATCCTTTACAGGATTTGACTTTGTGTTCATCTTTGTGAAAATTGCCGGACTGGCAGCAGGCGCATTCGTACTCAGCAAAATCGTGTTCAAATGGGCTGAGCCGTATGTCAAACGCATCGTTACCGATGATGCTTTCATCCTGCTAGTTGTCGGGAGTGCACTGGCTTACGGCGGTGTTGCTGTCCTGCTCGGACTTTCCGAAATCATCGGTGCCTTCCTGGCAGGCATGATATTGGCTGATGTAAAAGTGAAAAGGTTGATCAAGCGTGACTTGATGCCAGTCAGAAACTTATTCCTCCCGTTCTTTTTCCTGCATTTCGGGATTTCCATGGAATTTAATGACACCGTTCCTTCTGTTGGCCTCCTGGCCGTTTTGCTTCTCTGGGGGATTCTATATAAAGTACTTGTCGGTTACTACGGAGGGAAATGGTACGGACTGGAAAAAAAGGAGGCCGCGCTCGCCGGTTTTTCCTTTACTCCACGCGGGGAGTTTTCTGTAATCATCGCAGGACTCGCAACGGGAACACTGCAAGTTTTTACAGGGATTTATATTCTGGCTGCTGCGTTTATAGGAATGCTTATCTTCATGCTTGCACCGAAACTGACTGAAAAGTTCTTCAAAAATGCAGACACAAGTACACATCCTGAGTGATCCGTTCCGGGAAAGGCCGCTGCTCCACGTGGTAAAATAAGCTGCATCGGAAACCGCACGCAGTTCCGATAACGCCGAGAAAAGTGAAAAAGCAATTAAATGCGCACATTAAATGAACCAATAATTGTATATAAAATAGCATTATAACTAACGAAAAACGCTTGGCAGTCGGCCCTTTCCAATCAAAGTACCTTTTAATTGAATAAGTCTGGTTTATAGCCTGTTCTTATACATTGTATGTTAAAACAAGGAGTTGATTTCCGCTGCAACGGATGTCGCACTTGTGCCCGTGATGAAAACGAATGCCTGTAGCGGAAAGAAACGGGCGAGGGCCAGGATGGAAAATATAATACTTCCTTACTCCACAATCCTGCCCTTATAATAATTAATTAAAAAGTTTATGTCGATATATCAATATAAAAAATCATACCAATTACGAAGTTAATTGATATGTTAATTCATTTGCTATTCAATTGGAACTACTTGCGGAAACCGATACGGCTTTCTCGTTTTTTTTTGAATATCAGCACACAAATTTGGATTGCTTTATTTAAATGTAATGGCCCATTGCTCCATTGGCCAGTAGCGGAGATTGACTTTGCCGACTACCTCGTCCTCCTGGATGAAACCGAAATGCCTGCTGTCATGGCTCCCTCTCCGATTGTCGCCAATGACAAACACATGGCCTTCCGGCACTTTTTCAAAGCCCGTCAATTCTTCAAGAGTAAAGCTTCCGGTCAACTGTCCGGAAAATAACTCTTTTTTATTTTCCTTCAGATAAGGTTCTTTGTATGCCTCCCCATTTACATAAAGAACATCATCCCGATAGGCTATTTCATCGCCTGGAAGCCCGATGACCCTTTTTACATAATCATCTGTTTCATTGGCATGGAACACGATGACATCAAACCGGTCAATTTCATCAATGTGATATTCTATTTTATTCACAATGAGCAAATTGCCGTCTTCAAGGGTCGGGAACATGGATTCGCCTTCAACGATGTAGCTTGTAAACAAGTACATTCGAAAGATGAAGGCCACAATGATAGCCAGTGCAATTGTTCTTATCCAGTAAAATTTGTTCTTCTCTTTCAAATGAACCAGCATCCTTTTCCCTATTTTACTCCCTAGACCAAGTATAACAGTATACAGATTTATCTGACAATTTACCCGGGTTATTTCCCGAGAAATGACAAAAGCGCTGTAATTTTGACAAGATCAGGAAGAGTGATCGGCTCTGGACTTCACATTTCTTTGCAGTCTTTTCTCAATCCTTTTGCCCACCAGCCATAACAAGGTGATGGAAATGAGGATGATAATGGATTTGGCCGGGTTCCGGATCCACGACATGATATCATAACCAATATATGAAATAGTGAAGATCATCACCACTTTTCCGAGCATAACTGCCAATAAAAATTGATAGATGCTTATCCTCGATAACCCTGCAACGACATTGATGATGGCAGAAGGTGAAAAAGGGAAGCACAGCAGCAGGAACAGCGGGCCAAATCCATGCCTTTCAACCCAGTTCATCAGTTTTTGGACCTGCGGATGTTTGCGGATGAACCGGAAGAACCGCTGCTGTCCGAGTTTGCGGATGATGAGAAAAACGAGCGTTGCACCAAGTACCGCCCCGGTCCATGAAAGGATGAAGCCTTTCCATAATCCGAAAGCCGCAGCGTTGGCCATAACAAACAATACGAGGGGAAAAATCGGCAGGAAAGCTTCGATCATAGGCAGCAATATTCCCGGAAGCGGACCGAGCGCCCGATATTCACCTAACATCTCAATCATATTTTCAATTGTGAAATACTCTTTTATCCATTCAATGTCAAAGTCCATCGTTCATTTCCCCTCGCAAATCAAATGCTTCGTCAAATACCCCGTCTACCTAAAGTGTACTATATTACTTTGTACATTCCCATCTTGTGAACATCTTCAACCATACAAAAAAATTCCTATTTTCATCACAACTTTACTTAAAAACATAATGTTCCATTTCAAAACTTTTTTTATACTAGAGAAAAGGCACTAGAGATTCACGTAAACGGCAAAAAAGTTTTCGGGGATCCATACAGGGGGTGGTTTCATGCAGCAGATCCAGCTATGTCCTAAATTTGAAACGGCATTTGAAATACTGGGGAGGCGCTGGACCGGGCTGATCATCAATGTTTTGCTCGATTCGCCAAAACGCTTCAAAGATATATCTGAATATATACCGAATATGAGTGACAAAATGCTAGTCGATCGTCTGAAACAACTGGAGGCATCAGGCATTATCGTTCGAAAAGTATTTCCCGACACGCCTGTCCGGATAGAGTACCAGCTGACTGAAAAGGGAAAAGCCCTGGAGCCGGTGATGACGGCAATCCAGAGCTGGGCAGAGGACTGGGTCCAGTAAACCCAAATATTTTTTATGGATACACGGCATAATAACAGCGCATTCCCGCTTTAGGAATGCGCTTTTTATATTGCTGCGAAAAAGGAGCCGTCTTACCTGTAAAAATTTCTCTATTGAAATCAGGTTGCATACAGGACCTTTTCCTGCGTATAATAATACCAAACAAACGTTCGTGTCAGAAGGAGAGTGGTGCACATGCTTCATATTCCAGATGAGGACCGGAAGCTATTTGAGCAGTACATTTTTTTGCCGATGGTCGTAAAAGTGCTGAATTTGGATATGCGGCAAGTTGAGGTGAGTCCGTTCAAGCTGAAAAAGCCTTATCTGGAACTGATTGAAACCGCCATACTCCGTGCCAGCCAGGATTTACGCGATATAAAATTCAAGATGCAGAAACGCAATTGGAAAGTGTTTGAAGGGGAACGTGATGAAGCCTTCACAAGTTATACATTTGTATACAATGGACGCGAGGAATTGCACAACTACTTCAATCCGCGGATCCGCAATAATGTGGAGGAGCTCCTTCGCACCTATTTATCGGCAGCCGGCACCGCAAAACAAAAAGACCTCTCTTCACACTGATTCCCCCGGCTGTCAAACAGACAGCCGGGGGTGTGAAAGCGGCCAATCCAATCATTTTTATGAAAGTGCCGCCAGTTCCTCCTGCATAAATGCCATAAGGTCCTTCACCATGCCGGCTGTAAAATCAAAGCGGATTCCAGCAGCTTCGTATACTTCCTGCAGAGAAACAGAATTACCCAGCGATAAAGCTTTACGGTAGCCGGCAAGTGCTGCCGCCTTGTCCTCTTTGAACAGCCTGTAAAGCTGGACAGCGCCGAGCTGGGCGATTACATATTCAATATAATAAAACGGAACCTCAAAAATATGAAGCTGCCTCAGCCATCTATTCCGCAGCTCTTCTTCATAACCGGCCCAATTGACTGCACTTGCCGAAAGGCTGCCGGCAAGCTCAAAAAACTTGCTGTTCCGTTCATCTGTTGAATGATCCGGATTTTCATACATCCAATGCTGGAACTGGTCAATCGTGACACCCCACGGCAAAAAGCGGATAATGCCTTCAAGCTGCTCACGCTTGGCGCGCTTCAGTTCCTCTTCCGTACTGTAAAACATATCCCAGTAATCCATTGTGAACAATTCCATTGCCATGCTGGCAAGCTCCGAAGACTCCATTGGTGTCTCCCTGTATTTGTTTAATTCAATATCTTTCTTCATGTCATTATGGATGCAATGTCCCATTTCATGCAGAAATGTGACGACATCATCATGGGTATTGGCTGCATTCATAAAAATGAACGACAGTCCGGTAAGGGGAAGCTCTGAACAAAAGCCGCCGGGGGACTTGTTTTTCCGGCTGTCCAAATCAAGCAGGCCTTCCGCACTCATCGTTTCAACCAGATGCGCAAAAGCGGGATCAAGCTGCTTAAAAATCATAATGCTGCCGCTTACGAGCTGATCCGTACTGTCAACCGGCTTTAAAGGCTGCTCGCCCGGCAGGACGGCTTCTGTATCCCAGGGGCGATATGTATCAACACCAAGTTTTTCGCGGTGTGCATGATCCAATTTTTCCTTCAGTGGTACGACATGTTCCCTCACAGCGCTTGCAAGTTCATAGCAATCTTCCGGTGTATAGGAATATCGCTCATATTTTTTGAACATATAATCACGGTAGTTATCAAGTCCGGCATTCCTTGCTTTTTCCTGCCGGATTTCTATAAGACGGTCCATGATTTCCTGTAAGTCATCTTTATAAGACAGCATTTCTTGCTGGATAGCTTTCCATGCTGTTTCCCGAATTGTGCGGTCAGGGTTTTGCAAAAACATTTGCATCTGGCTGAGCGTCTTCTCTTTCCCGTCCCATGTGACCGTCATCCCGCCCGTAATTTCAAAGTACCGGGTGTTCAGCCGGTCTTCCTCAACCTCGAGCGGAATATTCTCCCGGCGGAACAGCTCAATGGCATTCCGTTTGCTCTTGCTGAACAGGCCGAAGGATGCATCCAGTTTTTCGCGGTAAGGACTGTTATAGAAAGCCTCATCCAATTTCGCTTCGTAATCCTTCAAGATCGGCAGAAGCGTTTCCTGATCATGCTCAAACTGCTCTTTAGCCTTCTGATCAGAGTTGTTCCGCTGAAACTGGATATAATGCCCTGTCAGCAATTCCTCGACTTTATCAAAAAACGACGATTGCTTCAGCAGAACAGCCTTCAGCTCCTCAGCCGAATGAACCGGCATGTCCAGCAGTTCGTCAAGCTTTTTCTTTAGTTCTTCAGGGTTTTGGAGTCCCGGCGCTTCAATGTAAAATGAGCCCACAATCCCAGCTCCTTTCTCTGGTTCATGAATAGTCCTTTCTATTATAAACCTTTCAGGCAAAAGAAGCTTCCTTGTGAAATGGAGGCTGCCTTGAAAAAATTGTATCAGAGCTCAAAAACATCTATTCGTCAGCATAAATGCCTGTGTCAGACCTTATTGTTGATATTAGGCCTTGTTCTTATAAAATGAAATATTCGTTGACAAGAGAATCGGCTCCTTTTCCGCAGTTGCACAGGATCTGGAGGACTCTCTAGTTGCCGCAGGACGCGGCAGCCCTTAGCGAAGGCTTTCTCATTATCAAGCCTTCCCGTTCAAACTTGCTGCGGTTTTGTCTCGTTCGTTCTTCTGTCAGGACTTTTAATAAGCTTTCTTGACTCCTCATCGCATGAAAGAAATTTGAAAGCATTTTCGAGAAGTATCACAGATTCCTTTGTCTAGATATTTCTAGATCGATAATCCAGTGGAGCAGAGCCAAACATTAAGAAACATTGCGGGGAAGTAAAGACAGGAGCTGAACCGCTGCGCCGGACAGCAGGCTTACGGAGAAGATGTGGACGGCAGGGGAAAACAAGCGGCCGGGAGAGGGGCTTGCCGGTTTATCCCGGTTCTTTCACACCGGCAAAAGTGAGAGATTTGATTTTTTCAGACAGCAAGAAACGGAATTGGGCGGTGCGGTGAAGCTGGTTTTCAAATGATCCTTTAGAAACGTTCAGGATAACTTCCTTATCATTCAAAAAAACGATTTTTGTCCGGTATGCATCCATTGCTTCGAGCTGTTTGATATATGAATGGGACAGCCATGAGCACTCCTCTTTATAGGGGGAGAGTGTCGGAAACATATAGATGCCGCTTGCAGGATCGATCGCAACCGGTGCTTTATGAGTGAAGCCGGTTATCTCCCTTGTTCCATCCTGCCGTCCTTTCAGGCTGGAGCCAAAGTAACGGCAGCTTTTTTCAATGATGGCAAGAGGTCGCATACCGACCGAAAACTCATCTTTGACTTGTATCACTTTTGTGTACATTTCACCGCAGTCATCTTTTTCTGCAATGACTGCCATTGTCTCCACATTCACTTCAAACGTATTTTTGGGCAGGGGATATGTTGTTGCTTCCACAGGGACCACTCCTTTCACCGGATCAGGATAATAGGCGTAGGTTTATTTTAACAAATTCTGAATTTTCTGGGTTTATTTCCTTGTTGTTTTTTACATTTATGTACAAATCAACAAATCCCGCCTGTCAAAAGGCGGGATTCATGTCTATCCTTCTATATTAATGCCCACTTTTCCAAATTGCTCTGCCTGATCGATATACGAAAAAGCTTTATCCGCTTCCTCAAGTGAAAATACTTTGTCAAGGACCGGCTTAATTTTATGTTTTTCGATAAATGCCAGCATCTCCTTGAACTCTTCTCTGCTTCCCATGGTAGAACCAAGAAGGTTATATTGGCCGTAAAAAAAGGAACGGATGTTGATTTTGATCTCATCGCCGGCCGATGCACCGAATGTGACAATCGTACCTCCCTTTTTAAGTATTGCGAGCGACCGATCGAACGTAGCGGCGCCTACACTTTCAATAACAATGTCGATCATTTCTCCTTCAAGCTCTTTTTGCCAGTCGCTGTTACTGTTAATCGCAAGGTCCGCTCCTATCGCCCGTGCTTTTTCCAATTTGGATTCTTTTCGGGAAGTGACGATGACACGGGCGCCAGCCGCCTTAGCGAACAACAGCAGGTATGTCGCAACACCGCTGCCGATACCGGGGATGAATACGGTATCACCGGCTTTCACCTGTCCCCTGGTGAAAAGGACGCGATAAGCGGTCAGGGCTGCGAGCGGCAGCACGCCGGCTTCATCCCAGCTGAGATACTCCGGTTTTCTTTCAATATTATCAGCCGGCACGACGGTGTACTCCGCAAATGTTCCGTCCGTCGGTACACCGAGGATATCGAATCCTTCGGGCGGTGCCGGGCTTTTTTCCTTCCACCCGATGCCCGGATTGATTACTACTTCGTCACCGGCCTTCCAGTTTTCAACCCCTTCACCGACTGAAGCGATTACACCCGTTCCATCCGAGCCCAGTACAACTGGCGGATCCCCGTCTTCACGCCGGTATGGAACAAATAGATCCCGGTGGTTGAGACCCGCCCTTTTCAAGCGCACCTTCACTTCACCCTGTTCCGGTTCTGGTTCCGGCATTTCCTTCAGTTTGATTCCGTTGATTCCTTTATGTTCTTCATGAACAAATGCTTTCATTGATCTTCCTCCTTTTGCATACTGTGCAGGGGCTCTATACATTGTTTTCTTGATTGCACGGTTTAATTCCTTTTTTGGCAGCCGGCTAATTAAAGGCATACATCCACTTGCAAAAATATTCAGAAAAGCGGAAAATATAAGTGAAGGAGCGTGATTGACATGCTTGGCTGGAGACGAAAAGATAAAACGCAAGGAGATGTTCCCCCGTCCAAAAAGAAGCTGCCGGTCATTAATGCAAGCTTACAAGATGTCCGGGAAGCTGTCAGGGCATTTGCAGACAATGCTCCTAAAGGAGTCTATTCAAGCATTCTTGTAAAAGAGGACAACACGATTGATTACGAGCTTCTTGCCCCTTACCTTCATGGAATTCCGGAGAGAAAGTTGTACATGTCACGTGCCACTTATGAGATTTTCGAGGAAGATGAATGCGAAATCTGTGTAGAGACTGATAAAGTCCAGGCAGCCGTTGATGCTTACGTTAAGGAGACCGGTGAACTTCCTTATATTGAGGGAGACCCCTACCGGAAAGTCAGCTACTATAAGCTGGAGAGCCGCAGCCTGTTAAGCGAAAGGCCCTCTATTGATTTTTATCTTACTGACGAAGAGTTTTTAATCACACACCGGAAACCCCGCTGAGCAAAAGTTTGTCTACAATCGCATCCTCTTGAATAGGATAGTAGCAGAGGGGGTGCCTAAGTTGTCCGGCCAAAAACATTTGATTGCAGGAAGCCTCTTTATCCTTGCAGGGATATTATTCTTCATCCTCAACATTTCCTTGTTTGATGCCTTCTGGCCATTGCCGCTTACCGGCATGAGTCTGCTCATGCTGTATTTTTTTTCGGAAAGATCGCTGTACGTCCAAAATGAGGGCGTCCTTCTGACAGCTCTTTCTTCCCTTTCCCTGTTTATGTATGACACCATCAGCCTGATCGGCATAAAGAATGACAAACCATGGCTTTTTTTATTTCTGTTTTTATCCTTTCTTGCACTGTTTTTCATTTCAGCAGCAAATCAGCCGGCACGTGCTGAACCTCCAATTCCATTCTGGCCGCTCATCCCGGCATTTTTCTTTCTCATGATCGGGATTGAGGGGTTTTTATCGATTGCCCTCTGGCCGTTTATACTTCTGGCAGCCGGCATTTTGTTATTATTTACAGGAAAAGCCCCTTTTTAATTAATTTCAGAATAATAAGAAAATATCCTTGAATTTTTGACCGAACCTACATATAATAACAAAAAGGACTTTGGGGTGAGGTTCATGCAAAACGAAAGATCTTATCAGGAGAAAATGAAAGAGCAGGCAATGAAGCGCCAGCAAAAAGGAAACAAGGCGCTTGAGGTGTATGTCCAGATGATTCTTGATGAATCACTGCACAACTTCCGTAAAGAAAAATTGGAAGAAAAAATTAATCACGCACTCGATACCCGTAACTATGAATCCTTCGTCAAGCTTTCCAGCCAATATAACAAACTGTTGCTTAACACTTAATTCTCATCTTTCACATCTTTAGAACTTGCAGAAAGCCAGGTTACGGACCTGGCTTTACATAAGTCTGAAATGCTGAACAACTCCCCAAACTGAAAAAATTCGACGTATACAGTGCCGCAAGAGCATGCCTGGCATTTTTCTTGTTTCATCAATAAAGCGTTCGCTTATGCAAACGGCCCTCTCTGCCGAACGCACAAAACAAATGCGCAAGGCGCCCGCTTAGCGGCGTACGCATAAACGGGGGTACCCGCAGGGAGGTGCTCTTTCCTCCCGGAGGGGATCACCGCCTATGATGATAGGCGCTGGCGCCTTGAGCAGGACGATTCCTTACTGGCTATTTATTCACAACGCTTAAAATTTCTTTAACAGCAAAAAAACAGTACCAGGTAGATCTGGCACTGTTTTTTTATGCTGATCAATCATATGGGTACGGGTGTTTACTTAGCTGTTGTAAACTGCTCTGCTTCAGTAGAACCTTTCAAAGCGGTTGTGGAAGAAGTTCCGCCTGAAACAACCTGAGAAACTTCATCAAAGTAGCCTGTACCGACTTCACGCTGATGGCGCGTAGCTGTGTAACCATGTTTTTCACTTGCAAACTCAGCTTGCTGGAGCTCTGAGTATGCAGCCATGCCGCGATCTTTGTAGCCGCGGGCCAATTCAAACATGCTGTGGTTAAGGGCATGGAATCCGGCAAGGGTAACGAATTGGAACTTGTAGCCCATTTTGCCAAGCTCCTGCTGGAATTTCGCGATTGTCTCTTTATCGAGATTCGCCTCCCAGTTAAAGGACGGCGAACAGTTATAAGCAAGCATTTTGTCAGGGAACTTCTCATGGATGGCATCTGCGAATTGACGGGCCTCCTCAAGATCCGGCTTCGATGTTTCACACCAAATGAGATCTGCATAAGGAGCATAAGCAAGGCCGCGGGCAATCGCCTGGTCGATACCTGCGTTTGTACGGTGGAACCCTTCTGCTGTACGCTCACCTGTAATGAACTGGTGATCAGTCGGGTCAACATCACTTGTGATCATATCGGCAGCATTCGCATCCGTACGGGCGATGACAAGTGTTTCAGTACCCATCACATCGGCTGCAAGGCGTGCTGAAACGAGATTGCGTACAGCTGTCTGAGTCGGAAGCAAAACTTTTCCGCCGAGGTGGCCGCACTTCTTTTCAGATGAGAGCTGGTCCTCAAAGTGGACACCTGCTGCACCTGCCTCAATCATGCCTTTCATCAGTTCGAATACATTCAGCTGGCCGCCGAATCCTGCTTCTGCGTCCGCGACAATTGGAGCGAACCAGTAAGTTCCTTCGTTGCCTTCCATATGGTCGATCTGGTCGGCGCGCTGGAGAGCCTGATTGATGCGCTTGACTACGGACGGTACACTGTTAGCCGGATACAAGCTCTGGTCCGGATACATCTGACCGGAAAGGTTGGCATCTGCAGCTACCTGCCAGCCGCTCAAATAGATGGCTTTCAGACCGGCTTTCACTTGCTGGACAGCCTGGTTTCCGGTTAGCGCGCCCAGCGCATTCACATAGTCTTCTTCCTTCATGAGATCCCACAGGCGTTCTGCACCTTTTTTCGCAAGTGTATGTTCAATGTCGATTGACCCTTTCAGTTTCCACACATCTTCTGCACTGTATGGGCGTTCAACGCCTTTCCATCTCTCTTCCATTGCCCAGCGTTCTTCTGTCTTTTTGATGAAGTCCTGTTTGTTCATTGAATAAATCTCCCTTTCCGAGTGAAATTTCAAAACCATGCGACAAATCAACAACTAATCTACTGTTATAATACAGTTTTTTAATACATTTGTTATTATATAACACACTTCAGCATAACGCTACCCTTTTTTCAGAATTTTTTAATTTGTGTCTTTTTTACTGTTTACCTGATCCTTCCTCCTTTGGTTTAAATGTGATAACACCACGTCATCGGGACAGAACAAAAGCGATAGCCGCTGGCGCCTGGAGCTGGATGACTCCCTTCTCGCTTTTTATCCATAACGCAAAAAATTTATAATTTCCTTAACAGTAAAAAAAGCCCGCTAGCTTCGGGATAACCGAAGCTAACGGGCTTTTGGACCTGTACAGCTCACTGTTTATTTGTTGAGTTCTGCTTCTATTTTTTCCTTTTGCGGGAAGCTTGCCATTGCACCTTCACCGCTTACGGTCAGAGAAGCAGCTTCAGATGCAAACCGGCACATTTTTTCAGCTTCTTCCACCGATAGAGCTTTAGCATCTTTTTCTGAGCCGGCAAGTTGATAAAGAAGGCCTGCCGTATAGGCATCTCCCGCACCGGTAAGGTCAACTTCCTTAACAGGATAAGCCGGAATTTCCACTTTTTTGCCGTCAATGACGAGAATGCTCCCCTCTTCGCTTTTTGTAATGACCAGAAGCTCTATATCATACTGTTCCAAAACATCGATTCCCTGTTCCGCTGTTTCCTGTCCGGTCAGGAAAATAAGATCTTTTTCTGTCATTTTCAAAATGTCCGCTTCCATCATAAACGTCATCAGCGTTTCCCGGGCTGCATCTTCTTGTTCCCATAGGCCGATCCGGACATTCGCTTCAAAGGAAATAAGAAGCCCTTTTTCTTTTGCATGGGTGACCGCATGTTTGACCGCTTCCCTTGATGGTTTATTCATCAAAAGCAAAGAGTCAAAGTGCAGGATCTCGTGTTTATCAATAAGGTCTGCCGAAACATCTTCATCTTTAAGCTGCTGCTCAGCACTTTCGTTCGTATAATAATTGAACTGGAGCTTATTGTCAGCATTGAATGTTCCAAACGTAATACCCGTTTTGGCGGCTGAGGTCATGGTTACCCCAGTTGTATCGACACCGTATCCTTCCAGCGCTTCCTTCATTTCTTTGCCAAATAAATCGTTCCCTATCTTTCCGACAAAAGAAACGGGGGCACCCAGTTTGCCGAGGGCTGCCGCGACATTTGCAGGTCCGCCGCCATGGCTTTTGCGGTATGTGATTTCATTATAATCCTGTGGAACAAACTCAATGAGAGCTTCTCCCATCGTCACAATTCCTCTCATCATGATCCCTCTTTTCATCCTGGTAGTGAACGCTTTATGTTCATTACCCGTTCATCTAATCCATTAATCTAATAAAGGATGCACCCAAATGTTCAAATAATGTTCAACGTTTTCTTCCGAGGCTCCTACATCGACGGATTTCACTATTGTATAGTTATAAATAGTGAATAGTAATCTTTTAAATTCTTACCGGGGTGAATCCGACATGACGATGAAAAAAATTTACATTCTGTTCATAAGCCTGCTTGTGATCGGTGTTAGTGCAGGTGTTTTCTATTTAACGGTGGTGCGGCAAAGCGGAGTTGAAGTTCCTGATGTGATGATGGAAACGGCATATGGCGAGGAATATTCTTTTTACAATGACAGCAAGGATAAGGTAAAGCTCATTGAATTCATTTACACGAACTGTCCGGATGTTTGCCCGACCACAACCTTCAGAATGACGCAACTGCGCGATCAGTTTGAGAAAAGCGGTGTTTTTGGTAAAGATATTGAGTTCATTACGATAACGATCGATCCAAAACGTGATTCGCAGGCGGTTTTGAAGCAATACGCGGACACGTTCAAGATCAAGTCCGGTTCAGGATGGAGATTGCTTCGCGGCAGTGAAGAAGATACGAAGGCCGTAGCGGATTCATTCGGTTTCATGTATCGGGATCCCGGGAACGGCTTTCTCATCCATTCTTCATACACCTATTTGCTTGATGATAAAAATAGGCTGATCGAACAATTCGGCATGGGTGAAGGGTTTGACAAAGAACGCGTTTATAAAAGAATCATGCGGACAATCGACTAGTGGTATAATAATGGATGACATAATTTTATTTAACGGAGTTGAGCTTCCAGCATGTTTAAAAAAGGATTCTTTGCAATAATCATTTCCATCTTTTTCTTAGTTGCCCTCACTGCCTGCGGCCAGGAAGAGAAAAATGAAGCTGCCGGAGAAGATGACTTGGCGTTCCCTGAAGCATCCTTCTCCATTGCACCTCAAGAAGCCAAAACTGGTGAAGAGATCACATTTGAAGTAAAAGTCACAGAAGCAGGTGAACCGATAGAGGATGCCGATGTCCGATTTGAAATTTGGCCAGATGAAAAAGAAGACGAAGAACATGAAATGATTCCGATCGAGCACAGTGAAGACGGGATCTATACCCTCTCAAAATCGTTCGGAACCCAGGGCGCATACTCCATGTATTATCATATTGACGCCCGCGGCATGCATTTGATGGAAAAGCATTCTTTTACTGTCACTGAATGAGGACTCCCCTTTATATGTGATGTATAGGTACGGTTTATGAGTATAAATTTCAACAGCACCACAAGTAACAGTCCATTTCACAATTGAATTGGACTGTTACTTTTTTTTGTGATGTCCGGGATGTTGCCTGGCAATTGCCTCGCAATTGCCAGGCAACCATGGGCCATAAGTCCCTAAAGCCGTCACATCATTCCGCCTCCTTCATTCACAATTCTGCACTTTTATGAATCGGACAGAGATGAGCCGCAGGAGGGGATTTTTCCTTCTGGAGGGGGTCACCGCTTATGACGATAACCGCTGGCGCCTGGATCTGGATGACTCCCTTCCGGATTCTTATTCACAACGCGAAAATTTTATAATTTCCTTAACATCAAGAAAAGAAGAACAGCAAACCGAAAATCCACCGTTCGGCATGCTGTTCTTCTTATTATTTATAGTATTTACAAGGATTCCAGTTTTGTTGAGGGAATAAGTATCCCCCCTCACCCACACTGCACCCCAAACCTTCGGTTTATAAGGGGTGCTCCGTATTTGACCTCACTCTCATCCCCCACCTAAAGGAGTGGGCTTTCACGTTCGGAGATTCTGTAAGGGGGATATTTTATACTTTAAAAAGGATACGATTCGGCTTAATCCTTACCCATCTCTGCAACACTCTTTTTAACATTCTCGATATTCCGCATTTTGTTTTCCCAGCATTCTCTGCTCAAGTCCACCGGATATTCGTGCGGATTCAAAAGCCGCTTGTATTCATCCCACAGCAGCGCCAGGTTTTCTTCCAGGTATGCTCTTGAATCTTTCAGTTCCGGAAATTCATAGACTCGCTTACCCGATTTAAACACATCCACATGGAGCTCTTTCGCTTCAAAATGGGTGATGAATTTTGAAATATACGTATGGACCGGATGGAACATATTAAGCCGTTTCTCCTCCCACGGCCTTTCGTGTTCAAGCGCGATGTAATCACCTTCCGATTTGCCGTTTGCTCTATTGATGATCCGGTATACCCGCTTTTTGCCCGGCGTTGTCACTTTTTCTGGATTTCCGGATATTTTTATGGTATCGGTCATCTTCCCGTCTTCTTCAATGGAAACAAGTTTATAAACCGCCCCGAGCGCCGGCTGGTCAAATGCGGTGATAAGCTTTGTACCGACACCCCATGCATCTATTTCAGCACCCTGCATTTTCAAATTCAAAATCGTCTCTTCATCCAGATCATTACTCGCAACAATAGTTGTATCCGTGTATCCCGCTTCATCCAGCATCACTCTCGCCTTCTTTGACAGATAAGCAAGGTCTCCGCTGTCGAGCCGGATGCTCTTGAAGTTTATTGCTTCTCCCATTTCGTCCGCCACCCGAATGGCGTTCGGGACTCCGCTTTTCAGCGTATCATACGTGTCGACCAAAAAGGTGCAGTCCTTATGGGTTTCCGCGTATTTTTTGAATGCGGTATATTCATCCCTGTAAGCCTGGACCATTGAGTGTGCATGTGTGCCGGCGACAGGCAGCCCGAACATCTTTCCGGCCCGGACGTTGCTGGTTGCGTCAAATCCGCCAATATATGCCGCTCTTGTTCCCCAAATCGCAGCATCGAATTCATGGGCCCGCCTAGAACCGAATTCCATGAACAGCTGCTTTTTGGCAGTCTGTTTGATACGGGAGGCTTTGGTCGCAATCAAGGTTTGATAGTTCACGATATTCAAAAGCGCTGTCTCAAGAATCTGGGCTTCCCCGATCGGCGCTTCAATTCGCATGATCGGTTCATTGCCAAAGACCAGCTCCCCCTCTTTCATGGACCGGATGTTCCCGGTGAAGCGCATGCCGCTTAAATAGTCAAGGAACTCTTCGTCATAACCGAGTTCTCGCAAATACCCGATATCCGTTTCACTGAAATGAAAATCATTCACAAATGAAACTACCCGTTCAAGCCCCGCAAAGACGGCATAACCATTTCCGAACGGCAGGCTTCGGAAAAAGACATCAAATACCGCTTTTTTCTCATGGAACCCGTCCTCAAAATACACCTGCGCCATATTTATTTGATACAAGTCCGTATGTAGAGCATGACTGTCATCCACAAACTTATTCATCCCCATCACTCCTCCTGTCGTTCAGGTACATCGCTTTATCCAATTGGCAGTCATATTTTAAAAGAAATAGTGAAAATTCAGTTCAGCTGCATTTGGCAGTATGTGACAGGGTAGCCGGCCGTTATACAGCTATCCGTCCAAAATTTTCCGAATCACGTATCTTCCTGACACTTCCTATATACCCTTCTTTGCGGATTTTTGTCATTCTTATGGGAAAATCAGGGCTTATAATCAGATGACGCGTGCTCCCAACGTGTTTACAAAGTGGTCAAGCGCCCATTTATGTCCTGCCTCATTGAAGGTTGCGACCGCTTTTTCATAAATGGCCATGCTGTATCCTTTATTATAGCCATCGACAGCTGTATGCAGCACGCAGATATCTGTGCACACGCCTGCAAGATGGATTTCTTTTATCCCGCGTTCACGCAGCTTTATATCAAGTTCCGTTCCCGCAAAAGCGCTGTACCTGGTTTTATCGAAAGCAATCACATGGTCATCATTCTTGATGCCGTCATACACGTCTTTTACACTACCATATAGCTCCCTGCCCCTTGTGCCGGCGATGTTGTGCGGCGGAAACAAGTTCGTTTCCGGATGGTAGCTATCCCCTTCGTAATGGATGTCATTGGCAAAGACAATGAGCTCACCCTTTTTTTCGAATTCGCGGATAAGCCCGGCGATTTCACTTTCAATCGCGCGCCCTGAATCCCCGCATGTAAGCTTGCCGTCTTCAGCAATAAAATCATACGTGTAATCAACTACAATCAACGCTTTTTCCATGTTTGATCCCTCCAATCCCACTTAAATATCATGGCATATTTTCGTGCGGTATTTTACTTGGATTTTTTATTCTGGCTATGTTAAATAATCTTATTGATTTCACACATTGCTGGGGCGGTTTTCCGAGGATAAAATCGGTTCCGCACCTCTAATCGGGCCAGAACTTATTTACAGGGAGGATTCCTCTTAAAACACACCCCTAAACTGGCCAGAGCCTGTTTACGGGAGAATTTTTCTTGAATCGCACCACGAACAAAATGCGGAACATCTAAGAGAAGTCCGCACCTTGCACTCCAAGCAATTCGGTTATAAGCGGATAATATTGTTTTATCATTTTGAAAAGAGTCTCGACTAAAAAAGCCTGCAGAGATCGACGTATTCTCTGCAAGCTGTATCGTAATCGGTGAATCGCTTACTGGTTGCCTCCCGAGAAATAGGAATCTCCCTGGCGTTTGGTGATATGGGCTTCTTCATCCGGATGCGGGTCATTTCTTGAGAAACCCGACGGCTTCCGCTTATTTACTTCATCCCCATAAAACGACGAAGAACCTTTTAGCTTTTTAATCACTTGCATGAACACGAATGCGATCGGCGGAAAAAAGATAAGTGCCAGAATCATATAAACAATCCATGCTGGATTCACTTGTATCCCCCCTCTTACTCTCCAAGTTCATCATTCTTCAGTTCTGGCGGATAAAAAACCTCCACAAGAATGCTTGATGCCAGTGTCGCGCCGACAATTGCCCAGCCTGTCGACAGAACAAGGTGCAGAGCAATGCTGAAAACAGCTGCCGTCACTGCAAGCACGAGCACTTTGCGATGTTTTTTCAGCGGCGGCACCAGCAAGCCGATGAACATCGCGTAAAGGGCGATTCCCATACTTTCCTGCAGCACCTGCGGAAGGCTGGCACCGGCAAGATGGCCTGCTGCCGAAAATATCACCCAGCTGCTGTAGGAGGAAGCGATAATACCGAACAGGCTGGCGCTTGACAGCTTCCCTTCCCACATCGCACCAACTGAAAATGTTTCATCGGTTATGCCGAATGAATAAAACAGTTTTTTCAGCGGATGATCATCTTCCATCTTTTCGGCAAGTGAGGCACTCATTAAAAAGTGACGGATATTCACGATGAATGTTGTCAGTATGATTTCAGCCATCCCTGTTCCTGCTGCGATCAAATTGAGGGATATATATTGGGCCGCTCCCGCAAAAACAAAAATGCTCATTGCGGTTGTTTCCCATAATGACAGGCCGGTCGATTTTGCAAATAAACCGAATGTGAGGGCGATCGGCATATATCCGAGTGCAATGCTCGTGCCGGCCTTTGCCCCTGCTAAAAAGTCCCCGTGTGTTCCCATCTTTGCTGTTGTTTCCATTTGTTCCTCCTGATCATTTCCCCTTGAAATCCGGTGTTCTTTTTTCACTGAAAGCATTCAGCGCTTCAATCCTGTCCTCAGTAGGAATCAGAACTTCGTACGCTTTTGCCTCAATTTGCATTCCTGTTTCAAGATCGGTATTCAGCCCATTTTTAATGGCAAACTTGGCCTGTTGAAGTGCAATCGGTCCGTTTTTCAGCATTTCTTCTGCAAACAGGCGTGATTCTTCCAACAGCCTTTCATCGGGAACCACTTTTGAGACGATGCCATACTCCCGGGCCTCTTCCGCAGAAAGCCTTCTAGCGGTCAAAATCAGCTCAAGGGCACGAGTCTCACCGACAATCCGCGGAAGCCGCTGTGTACCTCCAGCACCCGGAATGATGGCCAGACTTGTTTCCGTTAATCCCATTTTGGCATTTTTTGCCGAGAAACGGAAGTCACATGACAGCGCCAATTCCATTCCGCCCCCAAATGCAAAGCCGTTAATGGCTGCGATTGTCGGCTGCGGCAGCCGGTCAACGAGTGAAAAAACATGGCGGATTTTAGAGACATTCCGTTTGACCTCCTGCTCTGTAAGCGTCTTGCGTTCTTTCAAATCCGCGCCTACACTGAAAGCCTTGCCCGATCCTGTAAAAATGACCGCTCTTGCCTCAGGCTCAAGCTTGATGCGCTCCACAATACCCTCAAGATTTAAAAGTTGTTCATAAGAAAATGCATTTAATGCATCAGGTCTGTCAAGTGTGACGGTTGCGACATGATTTTCGATTTTCAGATCAATCATCGGATCCCCCCTGAAGTGATTGTTTATCTCCAAAACTATATTCGATTTCAGACATTTGATTCCTGCCTGAAATTTCAGACTGCACCGTCCCTCCCTGCCACGGCAGGCCCACAAAAAAACAAACAGGGCAGGATAAGCTCCCGCCCTGTTTGTTTAATAGATTCGTTACAGATTAGACTTATTTCTGGTTTCGGTGGCGAACCGGCAGGATTAGTCTGTTGAAATTCCGGTTTCATTCACCTGACTCCGGGCACAAAGACGATTCTTCCTGCTTCCGTTTCGGTGCTGGCTCCCTGAACAATTCAAATAGTTTGATTACACATTAACTTGCTCTTTCAACGCTCTTCTCAAAATTTTACCAGTCGTGTTCTTCGGCAATTCCTCAAGGAATTCAATTGAAGAAGGCACTTTGTATTTCGCCAGGTGTTCGGCGCAGTAATCAAACAAGTCCTGTTCTGTCAGGCTGTCATCATCTGTGACGACAAACGCCCGCACGGCTTCGCCGAGGTTTGGATCCGGCACGCCCAGAACAGCTGCTTCCACGACATTCGGATGCTGATAGAGGACTTCTTCGATCTCACGCGGATACACGTTATAGCCGCCGACGAGGACGAGATCTTTTTTCCGGTCAACAATGTAAAAATACCCTTCTTCATCCATTTTTGCGAGGTCCCCTGTATACAGCCATCCATCCTTAAGTGCGGCAGCAGTGTCCTCCGGCATTTTATAATAGCCTTTCATGACGTTAGGACCCCTGACGATTAGCTCGCCTACTTCACCAGGCTTCACCTCTTCGCCCATTTCGTTCACGACTTTATTCTCTACGTTGGTTATATTCATGCCGATGGAACCAGCTTTCCTTGACCGGTCAAGCGGATTGAAAGCTGTTACCGGCGAAGCTTCAGACAGGCCGTACCCTTCTGAAACGACAACATTGAATTTGTTCTCGAATTCCTTCAGCAATGAGACCGGCAGCGGGCTTCCGCCTGAAATGCAGAGGCGCAGCGTTTCCAGGTCTTCTGTCTTGCCGTCAGGATACTGATACAAATAATTGTACATTGTCGGCACCCCGGCAAAGATTGTCGGCTTAAATGTTTTGCTGATCCGGAAAATTTCACCCGGACTGAACTGAGGGACGATAATGACAGTGCCGCCGTTCATAAGCGGCGCATTGAGTGCAACCGTCAGGCAAAAGACATGGAACATCGGCAATGTGGCGATGGCACGATCTGATTCAGTTATTTTCAGATAATCAGCAGTATCTTTCGCATTGCTGTATATGTTCTTCTGGGTAAGCATTGCCCCTTTCGGCTTGCCGGTCGTTCCAGAAGTGTAGAGAATGACAGCAGTGTCCTCATCATCCAATTCCGGCGCTTCAAATGCTTCAGCTCTTTCCTGGACCATATCTGTAAACGGTTTCAATTTTGGATAGATAGAAAGGGCTGCTGGATCGACTGTTTTCTCTTCTTCTTTCAGCGTATCGACTACGATTATTTGCTCCACCTTCGGAAGGCGGCTCTCCATTTTTTCAAATAGCGGAACGAGTTTGTCCAGTGTGATGACGGCTTTGACATCTCCATTATTTAAAATATAGCCAATCTCATCCGCCGTATAAATCGGGTTCACCGGAATGACGGTTGCCCCCGCTCGGATTGCGCCGTATAGGCCGATGACAAAATGCGGACTGTTTCCAAGCAATAACGCAACATGGTCCCCCTTTTTTATCCCAAGCTGCACAAGGTTGCCCGCAAACCGTTCCACTTGCTCGTTCAGTTCAGCATACGATGCAGACCTGTCCATGAAAATGTAGGCCTCTTTTTCTGGATGCCGGGCTGCTGTCTCTGCCAATTGATAGCTGATGTTCAAACTATTCTCCCCCTTTGAACGTATGAGTGAATAATCACTCATTTTTAAAATAAAAAAATATTCTAAATTCATTATATTTTACAGCAGGGATTTGAGCAAGGGGAAATGGGGAATTCTGCTATTCTGTAAAAATGTTTTTTGTCATCTAGCAAGCTATGTTTATAGCATTATCCTTCAATTATCCCATTAAAATTGTTTTATCAATACAACAATGCCCCTTTCCTCTCTAGAAGGAAAAGGGCATTGAAATCAATCAATAAATCAAGTTGACGATATCATCTTTTGTCACGTTGCCGAAGTAATGCTTGATATCCACATCATTGAGCGCTTCATTTATTGAAGCCCGTTCATACCGGACACCGTTCAGCCTGTTTTCGATATCACTGACATCCCCTACGCCAAAAAAGTCGCCGTAAATTTTAATGTTGCCGATAACACCCTTGTGGACATCGAGCCGGAAATCGATCTGGCCTACCGGAAAACGGTGTGAATGCTGGATATTGAATTTTGGGGATTTCCCATAATTCCAGTCCCAGTTCTGATAGCGTTCCCTTGATAGCTGGTGGATTTTTTCCCAATCCCCATCTGTCAGTTCATACTTCGGAACTTCTTCTATTGATTCTGTATCGAAAATATATCTGAGCAGCAAGCTCCTGAATGCTTCGATTGATAACTTCTCATCCATCAATTCACTGATGTTTGTCACCCTGCTGCGTATTGACTTAATTCCCTTTGACTCGATCTTCTCCATTTTCACATTTAAGGCTGACACGACATTTTCAATTTCCGAATCAAAAAGCAGCGTTCCGTGGCTGAACATCCGGCCTTTTGTGGAAAATTGGGCGTTCCCGGAAATTTTCTTTCCCTTTGCGGTGATATCGTTGCGGCCGCTCAGTTCAGCGTCGACGCCAATCCGGTGCAGCGCCTTGATGACAGGTTCGGTGAACTTCTGGAAATTGTGGAAGCTCTCCCCGTCATCGCGGGTGATGAAACTGAAATTCAAATTGCCTGTGTCGTGGTACACAGCACCGCCCCCTGATAACCGGCGGACAACCCGGATGTTATTGTCTTCCACATAATTCGTGTTGATTTCTTCTACCGTGTTCTGGTTTTTGCCGATAATAATCGAAGGCTCATTAATGTAAAACAGCAAGTACGTTTCATTGATATCCAGATTTTTTAAGGCGTATTCTTCAATTGCAAGATTGATCTGTGGATCTGTGATTCCCTTGTTATCGATAAACAGCATGACCTTGACCCCCTGCTCGTTTTATTACTCTTCCTTTATTGTATTGAAAAAATTTTATTTAAACAAATTACTGACCCTGCTCCAGCCATGTCCATCCGGTGGAGGCTAGCTGTACATTTCCCATGTATTTCGTTTTCGCTTCTTTAAGCAGCTGCTCATGTTCACCAAAATGCGGCAAATGGGACAGCAAGAGCAGCGAGGCCCCTGCCTTTTCGGCAACGGTTGCCGCATCATGGCTGTTCATATGTCCGGCTTTTGCTCCATCTTGATCTGCATAAAAGCTGCATTCCGAGATCAGCAGATCAGCATCCTTTGCAAAATCACAGAATGATTCCTGATAGCTTGAATCAGCAGTATAGACAAACGTTTCGCCGTTCACTTCGAACCTCATTGCATAGCACGGAACAGGATGTGAAGTTTTTGTAAACGTAATAGTGAACGGACCGAGTGAAAGCGGTTTGTCCGGACCATATGCAATACCAAGCGTATTATCATGGTGGGTCAGTTTTTCAAAAGCTTGCGTGTCTTCTGTATGTCCGTAAATAGGCAATGTTTTATCGGTAATGCCGAGTGTTTTTTTTATGAGCATGGCGTATTGGAGTGGCCCGATATCAGCAATGTGATCATGATGATAGTGAGACAGTATGACCGCATCGAGTTCTTGAACGTCGATATATCGCTGCAGTGAAGAAAGCACACCGCTGCCGCAGTCGACCAGGAGTTTGAATCCGTCATGCTCCACAAGATACCCAGAAGTTGCTTCTCCAGCCCCTGGATATGCACCCCAGAATCCAATTACAGTCACTTTCATTGCAATCACCTCATCAGTAATTTTTCAATCAAGAGAAATGTGTTTTCTGCTATACGACTTTCTTATTATAGTACAGGATCTTATTCCTCTCACAAACGATACGAAACACCGTAGAAAACGGTTGTAAACCTGTATTGGCTTGCAGTTTCCTTATACAACCTATAGCCTATTTTTGTATTTTTTAAAATTTGTTATAAAACAGGTGTTGACTAGGACTAACTGTTATAATACAATGTGAATAACAAATCACTTGGAGGGATACACCAATGATGATGAAAAGTACAGAATTTTTCAAGAACTTGCCGCCAAAGCAGTGTGTGAATTGTGGGACAGAAATCAAGGAACAGCATGAATCTTACCTGAATCAATGTGATCACTGTTTAAGCAAAGCAGCCGAATAAAAACGATCCGTTAAGCCATTTACACGTTCAACTCTCTTTTACCCTATATTCCCATCCCAATCTGAAGGGCAGCTGTATTAATACAGCTGCCCTCTTTTTTTGAGTTTATGAACTTGCTAGTTTTTCAGTAAAGGGTTTTCCGTAAAAACTGTTAAAATATTCATTCTCAATAGGCGCAGGTGTTCGAGGCTTGTATGGGGCAGCGGGACAGGTGGACCTGCATGAGCGCCAGCTGTGATTTGAATACAACGGCAGGCATTCTCATCTGTAACCCGCTTTTCCTATTGATATACGCATCATCCGGATTGAGTTTGATCCACGTTGGTGTCCAGGATGTGAACCCGGCATTTTACCTGTCATCCCCCAGCATCTCCTGATTTTTTGTTCTCTGAAAGCGTCAAATGGCGGGCAAATTCAGCCAGTTTTTCCTGACTGTTAATATCTTCTTCAAATAAAGGGATTTCAAAGAGATGCTGCTCTGAAAAGGTCTCGCGCAGCGTCTTTAAATAGTCCTTTTCGATTTCACGGCGTTTTTGCAGAAATGTTCCGTCTGCATGGTCCGGAAGCACTTTATTGACAATAAGGTCATGAACATGGAGATGATGGCGGTCAAGCAGTTTTACGGCCTTTTCGGTTTCCAGGATCGGGAGGCGTTCGGGGATGAGTACAAAAATAAAACCCGCAGACTTATGGTCCATCAACACTTCGCGGACGTCCGCAAATTTCTTGCGCCGTTCCTGCAGAACCGAAAATATCGGATCTTCAACAGGCTCTCCGTCATTCAGTAATTGTGTATAGTTTTCATTCATCTTTTTTCTGCGTTCCAGCATTCCTTCAATCCAGACGCCCATCAATTCCGGAAGGGTCAGCAGCCGGACTGTATGTCCAGTCGGAGCAGTATCGAACACGATTAAATCGAAGTTTTTCCGTTCGTCAAGAATGATCGAAACAATTTTATCGAAGATTGCTGCTTCCTCAGCGCCGGGGGAAGAAGCAGCCGTATCAATTTGCCTGTGTACTTCATCGATCATGCTTGCTTTGACCATGCCTTTCAAATTGCCTTTCACCGAGTCGATATATATGCGGGCTTCCTGTTCAGGGTCAATTTCGAGTGCCCATAGCCGTTCTTTAATTTTCGTTATGCTGCCGCCGACTTTCTTATGAAAAATGTCACCGACATTGTGGGCGGGGTCTGTGGAAACAAGCAGTGTGTCTTTTCCTTGTTCTGCTGCTGCATATGCAAGGGCGGCTGCAGAAGTCGATTTACCGACACCGCCTTTTCCGCCTACGAACAAAATTTGTTTTTCAAATAAGTTTTTCATATATACCCCCTCCTTTTTAGCAGCACCTGATTCCTTCAAGCGGTGATTTTTCCATACCCATCCTCAGATGCCAATCATGGAATTTTTCAAGCATATACGGATAAAGTTCCAGGGTGTAGTAGTAAACCGGATTCGGAATGCCGAGCATTTCAGAAAACAGCATGAGCATGAAGAGGTCATCTTCATCCCTCAGCTCCCTGGCAATCTCAGTGCGGTGGGGGAGGCTGATTACTTCATCATACCATTTCAGCAATTTCTTCAGCGTCAATTTATTGTCATCACTGCTCATTTATAACCCCTCCTTGTAAAATTGTTTCTGCCAGCCTTTCGATTGTTTGACGGCTGCATTCCCCGATATACCGGCCATCGGCAAATACGGCACCTCGTTTTTGTTTCAACAGAAGCGAATCCATCGCCTGCCTGATTGTGATATGTTTTTTCCGCCAGTGGGATAAAAAGTATGCTGTAATCGCCAGGAAATTGCGCGGATCGAGAAGCGACACTTCAATCCGGCCTCCTGACTCCATTTTCAACCGTCGGTATAAATCCCCTATTTCACCCCGTTCATTTCTATTGAGAGTAAATGTTTCACTCATACTGATGAACCCGCCATCAGAAACTCCGCCGCATCAGCCGCCTCCCACTTCGGGAAGCACCCGGATAATCATCACTTCCTGATTCATATGTCTCCCCCCTTGCCAGGAAAATTCTCTGAAAGTGAAAACAAGGACCAGGCAGCTGGTCCTTGTTCGTTATCATGCAGAATCCTGATCGATGGAATCTCCTGCAGAGGCTTTCCTGAATATCATTACCGCTTCCAGAAGGATCCAGAAAGCGAAAACAAGAATGATGGATCCGAATGTGAAGAGAAGCAGGTTTTGGTCTGACCCGGTAAAGATATTCCATTTCAAGATAACCTGGTCAATCATAGCCCAGAGCGTCATGAAGAGCAGGAATACCATCGGAAGCAATGTCACCATATAATTTCTGCCCTTTTTCTTAAGCCAGATGGAAAGCAATAGCAGCGTGATGCCGGCAAGCAGCTGATTTGATGTTCCAAACAGCGGCCAGAGCAAGTATCCCCCTGAACCAAAGCCGTTTGGCCCTTCAGGAATCAGGACAAGCGCCGCGCTTGAAACGACAGCAATCGAAGTCGCCACATGCTTTTTCGTAAGAGCCTGAACCTTATATTCACTGCCCAGCTCAGCGATGATATAACGCATGAGACGTACAGATGTATCAAGAGTTGTAGCCGCAAAACTGACGACAATAACGGATACGATTGTGGCAGCGATATCCGCCGGAATGAATATCCCTGTGGCAAGCTGGCTCGCACCCTGTACAAATGCACCCAGACCGCCTCCGGATGCCGCAGTGAAACTGCTGTATACAGCAGAGAAGTCGGCAGTTGTTCCGAAGAATGTGACAACAGCTATAATCGCTACAAGAGCAAGTGAACCTTCCCCTACTGCTCCAAGGTAACCGACAAAGCGTGCATCTGTTTCACGATCCAGCTGTTTTGAAGAAGTGCCGGATGAAACCAGGCCGTGGAATCCTGAAATCGCTCCGCATGCAATCGTGATGAATAGGAGCGGGAACCATGACACATCAGCGTTCGGGTTCGTCATAGGTGCTGTAACTTCCGGATTTGAAAAGAGAAGCCCCAGATAAAGAATAGCGAGACCTACAACAAGCTGATGGGAGTTGATATAGTCACGCGGCTGCAGGAGCTTCCATACAGGCAGCGTGGAGGCGATATATACATACACCATCAGGACGACAATCCATACAAAAAATGCCATTGAGACGCCGTCCAGTCCAAACGCCACAATGTTATCCTCCCCGCCAAAATATCTGACAAGGTCAATTTGCAGAGCCGGAACACGGCTGGCCACGATTGCGGCAAGATACATGACACCAAGTGCCACGATAGATGGAAGAAGCATGTTCCCTTTCTTTTTATATACCGCGTAACCAATCCAAACCGCCAGTGGAATCTGGATGAATACTGAAAGGACACTTGCAGGGAAACTGATGAACAGTTTTGAAATAACCCATGCAAACACGGCATTTACCATTAACACCAGAATCAAAATGATAAATAAAAATAAGATCTTTGCCCGCTTGCCAATAAGCTTGTTGGCAATCGTGCCAATCGATTGTCCTTTGTTTCTGACCGATAGTACAAGTGCCCCGAAGTCATGGACACCCGCAGCAAACACAGTGCCGAGAATGACCCATAAAAAGGCCGGCAGCCAGCCCCAGTAAACAGCGATAGCCGGACCGACAATAGGCGCAGCACCCGCTACAGATGTGAAATGGTGCCCCCATAATACGAATTTGTTTGTCGGGACAAAGTCCACTCCGTCCTGATACTTGTGTGCAGGTGTTTCATAGTTTGGATCAAGACGGTAAATTTTTTCTGCTACAAATTTAGAATAATAGCGATACCCCAGAGCAAATACAAGCATCCCGATAACGGCGAGCCAAATTCCGCTCATGTTTCTCCCCCCTTTTTATATTTACAACCTAATCGTATGGCAACTTGTAACCGTTGTCAATAAAATGGACTGAAAATTCTAAGTAGAGGGAAAATAAGGAATTCATCGCTTTTTTTTCCCTTCTGAATCAATCCGGAAATACCCGGCATAGTTCCCCTGTTCTCCCGGCATGAGAAGCTCGGAATCCTACAATTCCTGACGAAACAAACACCTGTACAATGATGGAACCCGGATTTCCACCGGGAGAAGTCTTTTGCATTGTTGCATGTGTACGTGCAGGTATAAACAGAGGCTTCAGGATATGCCAGTTCTATTTTTGTTCAGGATCCCGCGAATTATTCATTTTTCAAACATTTAATTCAATTTGTCCCGCGGATTCGAACAGCGCTCCCGCATACATTAAAAAAAGCGCAAGACGCCTGCTTAGCGTCGTGCACCGAAGGCCTTTTCAGAAACACATAGGCTCGATTCGTTCCCTTTTTGCTCCTCCGAAGGCCTTTTCGGGAACGCATAGCTCAATTCGTTCCCTTTTTAGTCCTCCGAAGGCCTTTTCGGGAACGCATAGCTCGATTCGTTCCCTTTTTAGTCCTCCGAAGGCCTTTTCGGGAGCACATGGGCTCGATTCGTTTCCTTTTTGCTTCTCCAAAGACCTTTTCGGGAACGCATGGGCATTAGCGGGGATTCCTGCAGGAAAGCGGTTTTCCCTTCCGATGGAATCACCGCTTATGGCGATACCCGCTGGCGCCTGGGGTTAGACACTAATATTACTTGAAAAACTTATGCTTTCTTACTTTATAAAGAAAACTCGCGATTTGCGAGTCTTCAGGTGAGGGTTGAGACGCAGCAGGACTTTTCTATTATTTTCAGCTGGACCGAGACAGTTCCTTGCTGACAATTTATACAAAGATAAAATATCCCTGCCGGTAAAAACATCCGGCAGGGATACATTAAAAGAACAGCCATATACAGCAAAACGGTTTCATCTTATCATTTGTACAGCGATTATTTGTCCGGATCAAAGAAGCTGATGACTTTCCGGACAGCTTCCTCTCCCTGATCGATGCAATCAGGCAAGCCGACCCCTTCATAGGAACCGCCGGCCAGGAAGATTCCCGGCAGCTTTTCACCCATTTCATTTTTGATGTGCCCAAGTCTCTCCAGATGGCCTACAGTGTATTGCGGCATCGCATCTTTCCACCTGGTTACAATTGAAAACTCCGGTTCGTCGGTGATATCCATAATTTTATTCAAATCGTTCAAGACGGTCTGTGAAATTACTTCGTCCGATTGGTCGACGATGCTTTCATCTGTCGGGCGGCCGACGTAGCAGCGCAGGAGCACTTTGTCCTTTGGAGTCGTATGCGGCCATTTTTTATGTGTCCAGGTGCACGCTGTAATTCTGAAATCACTGTTGCGCGAAACGACAAAGCCAGTCCCATCGATATCCTGCTTGACAGCTGATGCAGGAAACGCCATGGCGACAGTTGCCACAGAAGTTGACGGTACATTTTTGAGTGGTTCGAAAAAGCTGTATTCAGGCATCATTCCGTGTACGGCCTGATGTGGTGCAGCAATAATGATACTGTCAGCTGTAATGGTCTCCCTGTTATCGAGCTTCAGCTCATACCCTTGATCTGTTTTCACAATCCGGGTCACTTTAGTGTTCTTTCGGACCGTTCCTTCTTCAAGTTTTTCTTCAACCGCTTCCACCAGCGATTCCAGTCCGGAATCCACCGTCAAAAACATTCCTTTTTTCCCGGAGGTTGCCGATTTGTTTTTTGGCGCCGGCATTGTTTTCTTAATTCCTAAAATGAGGCTGCGATATTCTTGTTCAAGTCTATAAAAATTAGGGAATGTGGCCATCAGGCTCATGTTGTCAAGATCACCTGCATAAATTCCGGATAAAAGCGGTTCAATCAAATTCTCAACAACGTCATCCCCGAATCTTCTCCTGAAAAACTGGCCTAGCGACTGGTCTCCTTCCGCTTCGGAACGCGGCAGGATAAAATCGCCGGCGGCGCGGAATTTTCCCGGCCAGGAAAACATGCCGGAAAATGCGAACGGCATAATTTTTGTCGGTATGCCCATAAATGACCCTTCAGGCATGGAATGGAGTTTGCCGTCCACGAGGACATAGGATTTCCCGGTGGAATTGTTCACAAGGCGGTCTTGCATCCCCATTTCTTCCACCAGCCGCGACATGCTTTTTTTGCGGGCAAGGTAGGAATCCGGGCCTCGTTCTATGATGAATCCATCTTTTGTGAAGGTTTGAACTTTCCCTCCCAGCCGAGGGCTCTCCTCGACCAGCATTGTATCAATGGGCAGACCTTTTTCCTTGATTTCTTTTTGCAGATAGTATGCGGCAGAAAGGCCCGTGATCCCCCCGCCGATAATAACCGTTTTCGTTCTAGTATCGCTCATGTTTGTCGCCTTCTTTATCCATTTTTTTCACGATGACATCCGCCATAGCTTCGATAAACAGCGGATTGGCATTTGGCATTTCCGGACGGTAATAGGAGGCTCCGAGTTCGTCGGTTACGACTTTGCACTCATAATCATTGTCATACAGTACTTCAAGGTGATCGGCCACAAAGCCGACAGGCGCATACACGAAGGCCCTGTAGCCTTTTTGTTCATATAAGCCGCGGGTAAGATCCTGTACATCCGGGCCTATCCACCGTTCAGGCGTATTGCCGGCACTTTGCCATCCGTTCTCATAATCGTTGATTCCAGCCTGGGCGGCAATCAGCTTGGCTGTCTCCCTCAGCTGCTCCGGATATGGATCTCCGGCGGCGAGAATGCGTTCCGGAAGGCTGTGGGCGCTTACAATCAGAACAGCCTTTTCACGATCTTCTTCAGGCATCGAGCTGTATACATCCCTCAGCCTGCCGGCCCAGTATGTGATGAACTTCGGTTCTTCATACCAGCTTTCAACCGACAGAATTTCCGGGCCGCCGATCTCTTCTGCCGTTTCCCGGGCCCGCCCATTATAAGACTTGATGCTGAAAGTTGAATAGTGCGGTGCAAGAACAATGCTCACCGCCTTCTTGATGCCGTCTTCATTCATTTGTTTTACAGCATCTTCAATAAACGGTTCGATATGCTTCAAACCGATATAAGCTTCAAACTCCTTATCTTCAAATCTGGAGTTCAGTTCCTGTTCCAGCTTCTTTGCCTGTTCTTTTGTTATTTTTGCAAGCGGGGACACCCCGCCGATTGCCGCATAGCGGTCCTTCAAATCCTGCAGCTGTTCATCGGAAGGCGTCCGTCCCCTGCGGATATGGGTATAGTACCGTTCAATATCCTCTTCGCTGTATGGGGTCCCATAGGCCATCACCAACAGGCCGATCTTTTCTTTTTCCATTATTCATACCTCCGATTATTTGGAAGCTTTTTTATCAGCAGAATACTCATGTACAAATTTGGTCAGTTTTTGCAACGTTTCAACCTTCACCTGCGGGAAGATGCCGTGACCGAGGTTGAAAATGTAACCGGGATCTTTCATGCCTTCGTCAAGGATTTCTTTCGCTTTTTCCTCAATAACAGGCCACGGTGCCAGCAGCAAGGCCGGGTCAAGGTTGCCCTGCAATGTTTTGGTCATCCCCATGGAGCGGGCTTCTGAAATCGGCAGGCGCCAGTCAAGGCCGACAACATCAAGCGGCAGGTCATGCCAGTCCATCGCAAGGTGGCCTGCTCCGACTCCAAACATGATGAGTGGAACGTCTTCTTCCCTTAAACTGGAGAAGATCCGCTCCATTACTGGTTTTACATACTTGCGGTAGTCCTGCTGGTTCAATGCACCGACCCATGAATCAAAAATCTGGATTGCCTGTGCCCCCGCCTTGATTTGGGCCTTCACATAATCGATGACCATATCGCCCAGTTTTTCCATCAACAGGTTCCATCCCTCAGGATCTGTATACATGAATGCTTTTGTTTTGTAATAGTTTTTGGAAGGGCCGCCTTCAATCATGTAGCTCGCCAGTGTAAAAGGGGCGCCGCTGAAGCTGATCAATGGAACCGATAATTGTTCACGGAGCAGCTTGATCGTATCCAGGACGTATGGCACATCCTGCTCCGGCTTGATCGTGCCGAGCCGTTCAACGTCTGCCTTTGAGGAGATCGGATTGCTGATGACCGGGCCGATTCCCGACTTGATTTCAACATCGATTCCGATGGCCGGCAGCGGAGTCATAATATCTTTATAAAGGATAGCCGCATCAACGCCATGCTGTTCGACCGGCAGCCTCGTCACATAAGCGCATAACTCGGGCTGATGGGTTATTTCAAAAAGGGAGTATTTCTTCTTGATCTCGCGGTATTCAGGCTGATAGCGTCCTGCCTGTCTCATATACCAGACCGGAACATGGTCTGTTTCTTCTCCGCGGCATGCTTTTAAAAACGCATCATTAAATGGTTTGGTCGTCATGACATCACACCTCTCTATTATGTAGGCTCTGTCCGAGCTGAATCTTGATATATATGCGCCGTCAAAATCGAGCGCTTTTCATACCTGCCAGGGGCTTTCCGGAGTCTCGCACACCCGTGCCGATCGATCTGTCTATGATCAGAAAATAGTGTCCAATATTATTATAAAAACAGCATTTTTTCCGCACGCAGGTGAATTATATCATAAATCCGCATCTCAAATCATATCTTGAGCCGTTTGTCCATCTAATAGACAAAAAACACCAAACGCATAGTGCATTCGGTGTTTTGCCTCAGAAAAAAACAGCTGAAAACATCCCGTCAAGGAAACCGGTAACCGCTGGGATCACCCGGTTGAAAATGGGCTGAATCGTATAGCGATACAGCGGCGTTATAATGAGAAACAGAAAAATGATGATACCGAAGGATTCATATTGTGTCAGCTTTGCCCGAATATCCGGCGGCGACAAGTCTTCAACGATCCGATATCCGTCAAGCGGCGGAAACGGGAGCAGGTTAAAGACGAATAAGATGACATTCAAATAGATGAACGTATTTAAAAATTGATACAAGATATCAGAGACAGCTGCTGACAGGGTCTCCTCGAGGCCGGTCACAATCATTGAATACCAGAGTACAAACCCCATTGCGGCAAGGAACAGGTTGCTGAGGGGCCCGGCAGCCGACACAAGTATTCCGGAAAGGCGGGGTTTTTTAAAATAAAACCGATTGACCGGAACAGGACGCGCCCACCCGAATCCTGCTATCAAGATCATAATCGTCCCGAATAAATCAAGATGGGCGAACGGCGACAATGTCAGCCTGCCCTGGTCCTTCGCAGTCGGGTCGCCGAACTTGTAAGCGACATACGCATGGGAAAATTCATGGACCGAAAAGGCGATTGCAAGTGTGATTAAAAGATAAGGTAAATCCTCCAGGTCAAAAAAGAAAAAATCCATAACTGCCCCACCTTTTCATTCTCAAATTCATGATTACGTTCACCAGATTTTGTCCCTCAGTTCGCCGAGCCTGCTGCCTCCCCACCTTGGATCAAAATATTTTGGAACAGCTTCATTAGAAGGTTTTCCTTCTGAATCGGTCAGTTTATTATAAGGAACCACAATATAGGCGGGCGGGTCAAAGACATTGACATTTTTAACTGTAAAATCACCCGACCCTGTCACAGTCCCCACTTTATTTCTGGTACCGCCTTTCACTTCATATATATGATAGACAACACGCTCATCATCAGCCGGCGTCCATGACAGTTCTGCAGTAAACAGGCTCAGGGCTTTAAATGACATATCAACTGTGAGGTCATCGATTTCCGGAAGCTTGATCGGATTCTCAAGATCATCTACACCATCAGGCTTTGAAAATGCTGTTTCCCTTTTCACACCGCCATCCGTGAGGATTTTCTTGAAGAGGACCGCTGCGTAGGAACTGCCTTCTTTCAAGTGCTGGTCTTTATTGGTTTTATCATACCCCATCCAAAGTGCTCCTGTTACACGAGGGGTGTATCCGGCGAACCAGGCATCCGCCGCAGCACCTTCCACTCCCGAAAATGAGGTGGTGCCCGTTTTGCCGGCAAGCGCCCCATCATATGAACCCTTCCGCGCAGTCCCTTCCTCGACAACGGATGAAAGCATGCGCGTCATGTACCAGGCTGTCTGTTTTGAAAACACTTTGTTCGTTTCAGGATCAGCCTCTCCAAGTTTTTCGCCGTCGCGATTATAAATTTCGAGAATGAAGAACGGTTCAATCGCTTCGCCCTCTGCCGGAAAAGCCCGGTAGGCACCGGCTAGCTGCAGCGGCGTGACGCCTTCGTTAAGCCCTCCAAGAGCGATGGCAAGCCCTTCATCAGGAACAGGCATCGCCGCTTTCTCGAGGTACTTTTTCCCTGTATCGATGCCGATTTCATTCATCGTCCATACGGCGGGTGCATTGTCTGAATGGACGATGGCGTCATACATCGATATTTCGCCGTCATATTGGCTATCATAGTTTTCGGGTGTGTACTTCCCGTACGTCTTTTTTTCATCAACAAGCATGCTGTATGGTCCGAATTTGCCCTCCTCGATGGCCGGCCCATAAACGGCGAGCGGTTTCAGCGCCGATCCGGGCTGGCGTTTCACCACCGCTCGGTTCAGTCCTTTATGGACATAATTGCGGCCGCCTATGACAGACAATACACCGCCGGTTTTATTATCAAGCAGGACGAATGAACCCTGTACATGTTCATCTGATCCAGGAAAGTACTTTTCTTCTTGAAAAAGCTTATAAGCGGTCCTTTGAATTTTTTCATCCATCGGCACTTTAATCGAATAGCCGCCGGTCATCACTTCTTCATAAGATAAGTGATACTTTTCATTCGCTTCTTTTAATACCATATCAATATAAGAAGTATAGGACGCATCCTGTCTTTCTTTAAGCCCGGATACAGAAATCGTCTTTCCCTGGCTGCGGACGGCCTGCTCTGGTTCAATGTAGCCGTGCTTTTCCATCAGGGCCAGAACAAGATCGCGCCGTTCTTTGCTTTTTTCGGGGTGATTGACAGGCGAATACGTCGACGGTGCTTTTGGAAGCCCGGCCAGCAACGCACCTTCATCGACTGTCAGCTCCGATATATCCTTATCAAAATAGAGCTTTGCGGCAGACTGGATCCCATATGCGCCATGACCGAAATAAATCTGGTTCAAATACATTTCCAGCAGTTTTTCCTTACTGTAATTGCGCTCAAGATTAATGGCAATGACAGCCTCTTTCGTTTTGCGCAGTAATGTCTTTTCATGTGAGAGAAACACATTCTTGGCAAGCTGCTGGGTGATCGTACTGCCGCCTTCCACCTTCTGGCCGGCTAGAATATCCTTATACAGCGCTCTCATGATCGCCTGGGCGTCAATGCCCGGATGATCATAAAACCTTGAATCTTCCACAGCTATGAATGCATGCTGCACATGCTTTGGAATATCATTTATATGAACGAGTTCCCGATTGACAGAATAGATTTTCGTAATGCGGTTCCCTTTTGAGTCAACAATTTCAGAGGTGGAGTCCATGACGAGCTTTTTGTCGTCAATGACGTACTCCCCGGCTAAAATGATGATGATGTAACCGGCCAGACCCAGCAATAGGGCTGATGCGGCAAACACAGCACCGATTAAGACTTTTCTCATCATGCTGTTCCTACTCCTTTAAATTGTTAATTACCGGTTTTGTTATCCGGCAGGTCCAAAAGTGCAAGGCGCCCGCTTAGCGGCGTACGCATAAGCGGGAGTACCCGCAGGAAGGTGATCTTTCCTTCCGGAGGGGATCACCGCTTATGACGATAGCCGCTGGCGCCTGGAGCTGGATGACTCCCTTCTCGCTTTTTATCTACAATGCAAAAAACTTATAATGTCCTTAACATCAAGAAAAGCAGGCACTCCGGCAAAACACAAATCCAGATGCCTAAAATAAGAATACACTCCATCTTATCTTATTTTCGACAACTTTTGAACTATTATGTTCAGTTTATCAGGGTTTTCGCCCTCTTAAAAAAGGTAAACTAATAAGAGACTACGTGAAGGAGGATAAAATGTGGACAAACTTCATATTACCCATGGCACTTATCCATTTTTGAAAAAGATGAAGGAACAAAATGAACAAGAGTCGATGCTTCTCCTTTTGAAAGACACCGGTGCGGTCTTGCTTCATGAAACCGGGGGAAATACGCTGTTTAAAGGCGGTTATTCATATGACATATTTGCGTCAAAGGGAGAGCTTTCTGCAGGAAAATTTGCCGTACTCGCCCATTTTCCGGTCCGGGATGAAGGCCGTCCGCTTTTTGAAGACGAGGTGAGCCAGAAAGCCGATGCGGTCATGAAGGAGGATGCCCTTCTTGCCGTGCGCGGGCTCAGGCCTTTAAAAGGGGATACGTATATTGTAGTTACTGTATGGAAAACGGAAGGGGCGTATACAACCTGGTCAGCGCAGGACCCTGATTTCCCGCTTGCAAAAGAGGATAAGTCGGTATTGAAAAGTCCTGTTTATTCCTCTGAATATGTCATACCGAAATCGAATTGAAAGGACGGGATGCAACCAGCTAAGCAATTGTTTCCCAGTAAAAAACATATCAAATGTCATACTAATCAGCAGACCAAATCTCTTATGTTTTGGTCTTTTCTTTTTCCTTATAAGTTTCAAGTGAATTGTAATTTTATATTACTAACTCAAGGTATGAAGAAGGTTCAGGTCACAGTGAGTTTGACCGAAGAAAAGCTGATGTCGCCCTTGTGCCTATGCTGAAAGCGAGTACCTGCAACGGAAATCAACACTAGCGTTTAACAGAGCCGATTTTTTAAACCGCAAAAATGACAGCAGGTTATTCTGGAGATTGCGGGGAGGCTCAGCGCCGTCCCCGCTGAAAGCCAGCAGCAGCCAGACCCGTCCGATTTCAAGTTCACGTGTTCCTTGTGATATTATGCCGGTTGGCATACACTGCAGCCTGCGTTCTGTCCTGGACTTCCAGCTTGCTCAAAATATGGCTTACATGCGTTTTCACGGTTTTGATCCCAATGAATAATTCATTACAAATTTCCTGATTTGTCATCCCTTCTCCGAGACACTGCAAGACTTCTAACTCCCTTCTGGTTAGCTGTTCATGGAGCGTTTTCTGCTGAGAGGAACGAAACCGGTTCATCATCGTTGTAGCCGCCCGCGCCTCAATAACAGATTCACCGTCAACAGCTTTTTTTATCGCGTCCATAATGTCCTCGGCCTTGGCCGTCTTCAACAAGTAACTGAATGCACCTGCTTCAATTGCAGGAATGACTTGTTCTTCATCATAAAAGCTTGTGATGATGATGATTTTGCATTCAGGTGCAAAAGTCATGATCTCTTTTGTAGCTTCGACCCCCGTCCCGTTTTCCATCAGCAGATCCATCAGCACGACATCCGGCCGCTGCTCCTTTACAAGCTGTACCGCTTCCCGTCCGCTCGAGCCTTCACCGGCGATTTCAAAATCCGGCTCTGTCATCAAGTAGGAAAGCAGGCCTTTCCTGACCATATCATGGTCATCCACGACCGCTATCCGAATCGGCTTCCCCATATTCCTTTTCCTCCTTTACCGGTACCCGGATTGTTAAATATGTTCCCTGCCCCTTTTGGGATTTCAGGCTGACAGACGCACCGATTTCTTCGGCCCGTTCCTGCATCGTTTTTAGACCATAGGATGTTTTTCTTTCCATCTGAAAGTCAAATCCTTTTCCGTCATCGCTTATGTATATGTATAAATGTTTTTGCTGCAATGCCGCTTCCAATTTGACCACCTGTGCTTCCGCATGTCGCAGGACGTTGGAAAGAAACTCCTGAATGATTCTGAACAGATGATCCTCGACTCCCCTTGAGAGCCTGGGCTGTCTGCCAAGACTGACCTGAAAATCGATGGTGCATTTCGCCTTCAGTTCACCGATCAGTTTTTCGAGTCCATCCCAAAGCGTATCCCCGCTCAGATGGACTGGCCGCAGGTGCAGCATGAGAGCGCGCATTTCCACCTGGGCCTGCGCGGCCATATCCGAAATCTGCTGCAATTGTTCTTTTGCCTTTTGTCCATCCATATCATAAATCCGGAGAGCAGCAGATGACATCATGCTTAAAGCGAACAGCTGCTGGCTTACCGCATCATGAAGATCACGGGCGAGCCGCTGCCGCTCTTCAATCGTGGCTGCTTTGTGTGCTTCTTCCGCGAGCTCAGCCTTTTCATCCGCCAGCCGCTGCAGCGATTGCACCTGGCTGTCGATCCTTTCAGCAAGACCATTTAATTCAACGGACATGCGGCCGATTTCATCACTCCGATCCTGTTCCATGCGCCTCGAAAGATTTCCCCTTGAGAGGACAGTGATAAAAGTGGACAGTTTCTCCAAACGGTCTTTCAGCGGCTGGCTGCTTGTGTATCCTGCATACATGCCCGACACCAGTGCTGCGATGAAAACCAAACCCGTCAGCCACAAAATGGCTGAAAGCCCAAGGGGATTGGCCGGCATGAACAGTAAAGCGAACTGCAGCCCAACAAAAAATAAGATGCCGGTCCCCATCGCGGCAAAGACATGCATACGTAAAATGTGATAGCGGATACTGGCTATTTTTTTCAGCATACACTCCGCCCCTTCCTATACCCTGTCAATCCGGATATCACCGGCCTTCAACTTGACCCGGAACGTCAGCTTTCTCGTAGCTTCATCGTAACCTGGTGTTTTGAAATTGTAATCCCGGTTCACACCATCGGTACTTTGACCGAGTACCTTTATGCTTCCGGCTTTAACATGTGCATCAACTGCAAACTCAAGTTCCTCAGGAATCAGGATTTTTACATCGCCGACCCATCCTGAAATTTTGATGGGGATTTCTTTGTCCGGCAAAAAACCTTTTGTGAAATCAAGATGATAGTCTCCAACAGCATTCCAGACATTCATCGGCTCCACTGGCCAGTTTGGCGAATCATACTTTATATCACCGATTGGGAAACCGCCTGCATCCGTATTTTCATATATGCCACCTTTATTAAAAAACAGCTTGATGCCCAAATAAACGAGCAGCAGCGGCCAAAGTTTCCATACCATGCCGAACGTGAACGAAATCACATCAAGCCGGTCAAGCATGAGCAGCATCCCCAGGGATAGGAACAGGAGTCCCCAGAACCAGCTTCCGCCTGATTTGCGCATTACCCGCACGAGTGAACTCAATCCAATCGCAATAAAGATGACCGGATAAAAGAATATGAGAAGCTCTCTTATTTCCACTGTTAAAATGCCGATATTCACGAGCAGCAGCAGCACTCCGAATCCGATTAAAGTGAAAGCTGCGAATAATTTACCAATTGATAGTCCGCCCATTTTAATCTCCCTCTTTCCGCCTATATACAAATTCCGCATCGGTCTTCATTTTCCTGTTTAATCATATGTGAATATGCGGAGTTCCTTCAGGCTGAATGACAGAATGGAAACGATGCAGACTGCCAGGCCGGCAAAAAAAATGATAGAACCAATTCCGGCCCCAGCTCCGATTATGAGAGAGGTGACCAAATACGAGACTGGCACCAGCCCGGTGGCTACCGTCATTAACAGACTCATAACCCTGCCAAGCATACGCGGGTCTGTCTTCGACTGGACAACGGTCAAAATCGGTATATTGACTACCTGCATCAAAATGCCGATGACAAATAATAATGGAACCGCAAACAGCAGCGACGGGACAACGCCCAACAGTGTAAAAAGCGCAGTTTGAACCAACAAGGCATACAACACGAGCAGCCCCGGCCTTTTTACAGATTTCATCACAGTCATCAGCAAAGCGCCGCCAAGCGCACCAATGCCGAACGCCATTTCCATCGCCGTCAGCCCGAGTGCATTCTCCTGATATACGTCTTTTACCAGCAGCGGAATGCCCATTGAAAGCGGCCCGGTAATGAAAAAATTCAGCAGGAATGCCATCGACATGACTGACAGCAGTAAGTTGTTCTGTTTAACGTAATTGAATCCTAGTTTTATATCATGAAATATGCCTTTCTTCGATTCTGGAGTCCCTTCCTCTTGTACCAGTTTAATCCTTGCCACTGTCCAGGCGGCAATAACGAGTATGACAGCTGCAACAGTGAAAATCCCTTTAAACCCGATTGTCACGATAAGCGTTCCACCTGCAGCCGGCCCGATGATCGGGCTTAACTGCTGTGTCATCTGCAGTGTGCCGTTCCCGCGCTGCAGCGATTCTTTCGGCAATATTTCAGCAACCAGCGAATTCATGCTTGGATGCGAAAACGCGTCGGATATGCCAAAAAAGACCGATAACACGATGAGATGCCAGGCGGCAGCTGCATCAAGCCAGACAAGTACAAGTAAAACGGACACCAGAAAAGCCCTGGACAAATCTGATATGAATAAAATGGTCCGCTTGTTGAGCCGATCTGCCGCCGCTCCGCCGTACATCATAAAAATCAGCCTTGGTATAGATGCGGCGACAAACAGCATACCGAAATAAAAACGGTTCCCCGTAATGGAAAGCATAAGCCACTCACTGCCAATCAAATATACATAGTATCCCGGAGAAGAAAACAGCGCACCGATAAACAGATATAAAAAATTACGATCGGCAAATGGGTTTTCCTTCTTTGCAGTGATGGGATCTAACCTTGACACCGCCTGTTCCTGCTTCATTCGATGCCCACCTTCCTTTTCATATTTAGTTCCTCATGCTTTTATTTTATCGGTACGATCCCCTGCCAGATACGAACCAGAGTCGGGAAAAACCTCCGTCTAGAGACGGATTTCTGCAAGAGCGACCATCACAGGAGCCCTATCCAGTGCATATCCTGCAATAGGTGAATGCCTCATTTGCCATAGTGAAAGGAAGGGGTACCATGGAAGTAATTGCTTTAACATCCCTGCATTGGATTTATGTCAGTTTCATCTTACTGATCATCGGTTTTATGTTATTCAGGAGAGATACCACGCTCGTTTGCATCACCGGCATCTTTCTTCTTGCCCTGACAGCCACCGGTTCGCTGAGCGGAGCAGTCAGCGGCGTTTTCAATAGTTTCATCTATGCTATCACTGAACTGCTTTCTACGATTCTGGTCATCTCGATCATTGTGGCCATGAGCAATACTCTTACGAAAACAGGAATCAATGATGTCATGGTTTCACCGTTCACAAGGCTGATGCGGACTCCGGCACTCGCTTACTGGACAATCGGAATTTTGATGATGGTCATTTCATGGTTTTTCTGGCCTTCCCCGGCAGTCGCACTGCTCGGAGCCGTTCTTCTGCCAGCAGCCATCCGTGCGGGACTGCCGGCACTCGGTGCGGCAATGGCAATGAACCTGTTCGGCCACGGCATCGCCCTGTCAGGTGATTTTATTATTCAGGCAGCGCCGAAACTGACTGCCGATGCTGCAGGCCTTCCTGTAGGTGAAGTCATTCAGGCAAGCATCCCGCTTGTTTTCATAATGGGTGCCGTCACCACTGTATCTGCTTTTTATTTTTTGCGGAAAGATATGAAAAAAGGGGTGCTGAAGGCTGGAATCCATGAGCTGGAGACGACAAGGGGGCAGGACCGGGAAACCGTCCGCACGTTATCCGATTCTGCCAAAAAGTTCTTCGCTGTCCTGGTGCCTGTCCTTTTTCTCCTCGATGTTGCGGCAATGTTCTTTCTCAATTTGCAGGGCGGTGATGCGACTTCACTTGTCGGCGGAACCGCAATCTTAATCCTTGTTTTGATTTCACTTGCTGCCCATAAAAATAAAGGTCTTGAAGAAGTGACAAATTACTTGATCAAAGGCTTCCAATTCGGATTCAAAGTATTCGGCCCTGTCATTCCGATTGCCGCCTTCTTCTACCTGGGCGATGCAGGTTTCACTGCAACCATCGGCGATTATTTGCCGAAAGCGTCACAGGGGATTGTCAATGACCTTGGAGCGGCCCTTGCCGAAAATGTGCCAATGAACGCGCCGGTCGGAGCGGTCACCCTGACTACTGTAGGTGCCATTACCGGGCTTGACGGTTCAGGCTTTTCCGGAATTTCGCTGGCAGGTTCCATCGCCCACTTGTTTTCGCTGGCCATCGGGTCTGGTGCCGCTGTATTGACAGCCCTCGGCCAGATTTCAGCCATCTGGGTCGGAGGCGGCACCCTAGTTCCATGGGCATTGATACCTGCTGCAGCAATTTGCGGTGTCGATCCATTCGAACTGGCAAGACGCAATCTGCCTCCAGTTTTGATCGGTCTTGTTGTGACGACGATTGCAGCGATGTTTTTAATCTGAATAGCTCTCGTTCCGGAATAAAGCGTTTCATGGCATCGGAAAACGTCAGCTTCATCCACTTTTGGTTTCCATCCTGACATTTATGTTGAAGTGACAAACGTTTCTACATTGATATTTGTATATAAAAAAGCAAAAACTCGCCACATGATTGGCGAGTTTTCTTTGGGTAAGTTCTGGTCCCAATTTAACTGAAGCCACCCCTTACCTGAAAGCGAATAGACTATTCTGGAGTTCTCCCCTTTCTTCCGCTGCAGGCATTCGATTCCTCGGAATGCAGGGAAGCTCCTCGGCTCAGTATCCATAGTCAGCTGAATAGGCTTGGTGTAGGTGCTGAATCATGATTCAGTGCGCTTAATCAGCTGGATAAGCTTAGTATAGTCACTGAATCTTCATTCAGTGCAGATAATCAGCTGAATTGGCCTTAGTATGTGCACTGAAGCATCATTCAGTGCACATACTAAGCTAAATATCCAATGCAGGACGCACGGAATCCAGTATTCCCAAATACCAAAACAAAACCGGCCCTCAATCAGGACCGGTATCACTGCTTATCCCTTTTCTTGCAAAAGCTTCTTCGATTCTTCAATAAATGCCGGAATGTCAGCCGGATTGCGGCTTGAAACAAAGTTGCGGTCGACGACCACCTCTTCGTCAAACACATTAGCACCTGCATATTTCAAATCGGTCTGAATGGACTTGTACCCGGTCACATTACGGCCTCTCAGCACCTCTGCTGTTATAAGCAGCTGCGGCCCATGGCAGATCATCAGCACCGGTTTCTCTTTATATACAAAGTGCCTGGCGAAATCGACGTACCTTTCATCAGCGCGGAGCTGGTCAGGGGAGAACCCGCCCGGAATAAGAAGAGCATCGAAATCACACGGGGAGGCATTATCAATGGATGAATCGGCTGTCGCTGTCACCTTCCCCTGCTTTCCTTTTAGTTCTTCATCTTGCTGTTTGCTGATCACTGTTATAATATGGCCCTCTTCCTTGAGCGCCTCCACTGGTTTTTCATATTCGACATCTTCAAAATAAGGAGCAAGCAATACTGCGACTTTACTCATTTTACCGTCCTCCCATTGTAAAAAATTCTTCCTTTATTTGTTACCACTATGCTGATTGGAATAAACTCCAGGTCCGTTTTAAATAACTGAAAAAGGGTATCTTTACTAGTGGAGACAAAATTATTTAGGAGAGTGATTTTGTAATGGATCAAAAAATGAAAGAATTAATTGACGGACTCAACGAAGACCTGGCGAATGAATATGCCGCAACGATCATGTATACGTATAATGCCGCTGTCGTTTCCGGAATCCACCGCCAATCATTAAAGCCATTCTTTGAAAGCGAAATTCCGGATGAGCAGGGACATGCCCTTTATCTTTCTGAAAAGATCAAAACATTGGGCGGAACCCCGACGACAACTCCGAAAGAAGTAAAACAGGTAACGGAAGTAAAAGAAATGCTGGAGCAAGCATTTAATGCAGAAAAAGACACGATCGACCGTTATGAAGAACGCAAAAAGCAAGCTTCAGAACTTGGCTTGACCGAACTCGTTGTAAAGCTTGAAGACATGATTGCAGATGAAACGACTCATAAGGAAGAAATGGAGCGAATCCTGAACGATCCGTTGTTCAAATAATTGTTTCTTTAGAAACGCCCGCCAGTAAGAAGGCGGGCTTTTTTGTATGGAAATTGTGAGTTGAGTTTTATTGTTGATCCTCCGAAAAACGGTTCTTTTTCCATACAGCACATGCAAGCATTGGCCGAAAATGGAAGAGTGAAGCCCTGGAAATGTTCCTTAAGAAACTATATCTGGCGCTTTATGTGGTGCAGAATGGTGAAAGTGAATTGAAGGAAAGGAACAAAATATAGGCTCGCCTGACTCTTTCCCGTCCTATATTCTGAGCGGACCTGCATTACAGGCACGCAACACTGTTTTTTGTGCCTATATTCAAAGCTGAACCTACATTATAGGCACGCAACACCCTTTCCCGTGCCTATATTCAGAGCCGAACCTGCATTACAGGCACGCCTGACTCTTTCCCGTA
>NZ_LWBL02000014.1 GCF_001644195.2 Bacillus marinisedimentorum
TGAACGGCAGTTCAGTGCCTGTAATCAGTGGATGAAACCGAAATCCGAACACCCCGATATCATCTGAGAATTACTGCCTGTACTGTCCAATTCAGCGACTTTACTGTCCTGCTCGACAACTTTCCAGGACCATGGCCGATTATCCGCACATTATACATCAAAAAAGCAATCCCCGCCGCATCGGCAGGGATTGCTGCATTCGCTCTGTATCAATAGTGGTAAGTGGAGTGAAAAAAATCAATCACAGGACGATTGTCATCAATTAGGCAGTATGGTGGACAGCACAGCGGTTCGGGCCGATTTCAAGTTCTTGCTGCTTCTCGGTATCGGCATCCATTTCCCCGCGGTTGATTGCAACGATTTCTTCGAAGTTCGGCGGTGTTTCAGTGCTTGCGGAAGCCGCAACATGATCGACGAACTCATCTTCTGATTTATTCATCATGATTTCGTTGCGCTCACGGATATGGCCAAGCGATTCGCCGATATATCCTTCGCTGTTCACTTCTTCATCAAAGTCGGCATAGTGGGCAGGAAGCACGATGACTTCATCACCGATCTCAGAAACTTTCTCATAAACTGTTTCGTAAAGATCTTTTGCCCATTCGCGCACTTTTCCGCCGAGGTCCGGACGTCCAAGCCCGCTTACAAAAATCGTATCACCTGAGAAAAGGACTTTATCATTTACGAAGAATGATACACTTCCTGGTGTATGTCCTGGTGTTTTAACTGCAAGAACTTCAAGCTTGACGTTTTCAAATTCGATTTTGTCATGGTTTTCAAGCGCTTCGAAGTCGAATTTCGCGCCTTCGCTCTTCATGAGATAGTATTTCGCGCCGGTGTCTTCCGCAAGCTCGCGGCCGCCGGAAATATGGTCGGCATGAAGGTGTGAATCGACAATATGCGTAATTTTCACATTATCAGCTGCAGCCGCTTCTTTATATTCTTCTGTGAAACGGGCCGGGTCGACAACGACTGCTTCATCGCCGGATACGACCATGTAAGAAAGGCAGCCTTTGCCTACACGGACAAACTGGTACACCTTGATGTCATCATCTTGATACACTTCTGTCTTGTACAGATATTCGCTCCATGATTTCATGCCGCCTTCAAGGAACCTCGTATCAAGTCCCTCTTCGCTGACCATTTCCGCTACCATTTTCGAAGATCCTTCTTTTGCGCAGACAACGACGATTTCCTTGTCTTTTGGAAGCTTATCCATTACTTCCTCTACTCCATCAATCAATTCGAAGTATGGGATATTCAAGTAATCAAGCTTTTGTCCTTCAACTTTCCAATCGCTGAAATCAGACTCATTGCGGACGTCAAAGATGAACAATTCTTCACCGCTGTTGATCTTGTCAAAAAGTTCTCCTGCTTTAATTGATTTTACACTCATGTTTACATTTCCCCCTTGAAATATTGTTTGACCAAACTTTCCCCCAAAAGATTTGGCTTTACTTAATTAATTCAGGTCCCCTGTCCAGGACATAAGGCCGCCTTCCATGTTCTTCACCTTGTAACCTCTGCTTTCAAGAAGCTGTGAGCCAAGCGAGCTGCGGTTTCCTGACCTGCAAACGACAATATATTCTTTTCCTTTGTCCAATTGATCCAGGCTCTGCAGTAAGAAGCCGAGCGGGATATTTATGGAACCAGGAATTTTTCCTGCAGCGAACTCATAAGGTTCGCGTACATCCAAGATGTTCAATCCTTCTGTTTTATGAAGCTCATTTACTGATGTCGGTGTAATATCCATTACTGGCATTTCCTTCAATCCTCTCTGAATTCGTATAATATTTTTATGTTTTTAAACTCGCTGGCCCTGCCAGGCACTCATGCCGCCTCTGACATTGGCCACTTTCTCAAAACCTAACTTTTTCAGTTTTTTCGATGCGACGCCGCTTCTGTTGCCGCTCTGGCAAATAAGGACAAGTTCTTTATCCTTCGGCAGCTCAGACGTCCGTGCTTGAATTTGCTGAAGCGGAATATTTTTGAACTTCTTGATATGGCCGCTTTTGTATTCACCCGGAGTGCGCACATCGATGTAATATGCAGTTTTATTGTTCTTCTTCATTTCATCCGCAAGTTCAGCTGTTGTCAGCTGGCGAACCCCCTTGGCAGGGGCTGAACGTTTAATGAAAAGAAATACGACAAGCCCTAATGCGATAATCCAAATCCAATCCAATCCAATCTTCCTTTCATTATGAAATTTCTACGTTCGAAAACTTAGCTACCGTTACCCCTATGGGTATAATATTAAATGAAAAAATTTTTGTCAACCCTTTTTTTACCCCTTAAAAAAATAGGCCGACAAACAGATTTTGATGCCTGCCTGATCACTTGTTGTTCATATCGTGCAACTACTGGTACCGTCTAGAAGTAAATTCTCCGGCTGCTATCTGCTCCGGATCAGCAAGTTAATGGCTTCTTCAACGCGTTCGCTGCTTTCTTCGCCTGACTCTTCTTGCTGGACGATACAATGCTGAAGGTTCTGGCCGAGAATGTGTCCCATTGCCCGGTCAAGCGCAGAACGTGATGCGGTCAACTGAGTGATGACATCTTTGCACTCTTTTTCGTCCTCCATCATGCGGATAATTCCGCGAATTTGCCCCTCAACACGCTTCAAACGATTTTTAACCTCAGGAGCATATTCCATTGCATTTCCTCCTCAATATTAAAGTAAAGAAAGTTGTTTACATCTTAATGTTCTCAGTTTCCGAAACAACATTCATTTATACCTGTAAGGGTATTATAGCAACCGCGAATATGGTTGTCAAATCATGAAGTAATTTGTTTTTATCCGAGCAGCCAGGACCTGCTTAACCGCTCTAGCATATGAATTGCACACTCATAAACACAGTTCAGCCAGCTCTCGACGATACAAATAAGTTTCAGCATCTGCACTGCTTTAAATTCCCATCTATTTTATGTTG
>NZ_LWBL02000015.1 GCF_001644195.2 Bacillus marinisedimentorum
ATGTATAGAAAACCAAGTCAACATCTTTTTAAAAGAATGTTTTTCGTTTCCTGCTGCCTCAACGACAGCTTAAATAATATATCATGCCTAACAAGATAAATCAATAGAATCCCAAAAGAAAATAGATATGAGGAATAAACTCTTCTTGGAGGTTCCAATTCTCGCTCTATTTAAATCACTTCATCAATATATAGCTCCGGATGGTCTGCCAGCTTCATTAATTCCCCGCTGCCTGAAAGCTTTATGATCGGCCTTGTCGGGTTTACTTGATCGATATACATGATATTTCCTTTTTCACTATTGGAAAGTTTCACTTCAGTTCCAGGTGAAAACGTTATAATGCTTTTTTGTAAAAGTTGCATGACCTCCGGATCGAATTGTCCGAAATGTTCTTTCCTGATCGCCTCTATTGCCCGGAAAGGCGATTGTTTCTGGTGGTATACCCGCTCGGTTGTCATAGCATGGTAGACATCAGCTAGTGAAATGATACGGCTGTATATGTGAATCTTTAGACCGGATGATCCCATCGGGTAGCCGCTGCCGTCCAGCCGTTCATGATGCTGGAGAACAGCCAGTTTTACGCTTTCAGGCAGGAGGTTCAATGAGCGGATCATTTTGTAACTCAAAATAGGGTGCTGCTTCACTTTTTCGTATTCCTGTTCCGTTAACAGCCCCGGCTTATTGATCGTCCGGATTGGTAGCTTAATCATGCCGATATCGCTCAATGCTCCTGCAAGTCCAATATTCAGCATATCCGCTTTGGCATAATTCAATTTCCGCGCAAGGAAGGAAGAAATCAAGCCGGTTGCTACCGAATGATGGTAGAGATAATCATCAGGTGTTGAATAGTGATGCAGATGGAATACTTCATTTCCTGCTGTTTCCGAGACAGTAAAAAGCGGGATGAGCACCTCTCTCACTTTTACGATATCGATTTGGGCACCCGCTTCCCACGTCTTGTACATTGCTTTAAATTGGCGGACGGCTTTCAAATATGTATTGAGGAAAGGTTCTTCACTCATATTAATTCCTGAACTGGATGGTTTACGTGATTGTTCTTGTTTCTGATGTTCTTCATCTTCTTTTCCGCCCTTAAAATATTCCCCGCTGGCAAGAAGAGGCTCTATCGTCACTTCTCTAATCAAAAACGCGCGCAGCACTTCCAAATGCCTGGCTGTAAGGACGGTTTTTTTTCTCATGAACGGCTGGGTTCCTTTCAGGTTTATATCCTCTGAAAGAATGCAGCCTTCTTTTAATTGACTGACAAGCACTTTCATCATCTTTCCCCCGTTTGTTCTGCATCTATTTCCATTGTACTAAAAAAAGAGAACCACGCGAACGTGGTTCTCAATTTTTTCCTGATTTTTATTCATTTTCAGGTTCTTCTTCATCACTTCCGGTATCCGGCTCTTCGTTTTCGGAAGAAATTTCACCCTGTTCCGCTTCATAGCTTTCAGGTGTTTCGATTTCTTCCATATCTTCGAGGACTTCTTCTTCTTTTTCAGGATCCACTTTTGCGACTGTGGCGACTTCTCCTTCATCCCCCAGGCGTATCAGGCGGACCCCCTGCGTGTTGCGTCCCATTGTCGAAATATCTTCGAGCGCCATGCGTATCAAAACGCCGCTTGCGGTGATCAGCATAAGGTCTTCTTCGCCCCTTACTGCTTTGACGGCTACCACCTTGCCGTTTTTGTCGGTAACGTTACAAGTGAGCAGCCCTTTACCGCCGCGTCCCTGAACACGATATTCTTCCATCGGCGTCCGTTTTCCGTAACCGTTTTTCGTCACAACAAGAATATCCATTCCTTCTTCGAGGATTTCCATTCCGACCACTTCATCATCTTCTGCAAGCGTGATCCCTTTTACCCCTGCAGCTGTACGTCCCATTGCCCTTACATCTGTTTCAGGGAAACGGATCATCAATCCGTTTTTGGTGCCGATAATGATTTCTTTATTTCCATCCGTCAAGCGGACCGAAATCAATTCGTCATCTTCACGTACTGTAAGAGCAATCAGTCCGCCTTTGCGGATATTTGCGAACGATGACAATGCAGACCGTTTGGAAATACCCTGTTTGGTCGTAAAGAACAGATACCAGTCGTCAGCGAATTCCTCGACTGTAATCATGGCATTTACCCATTCGCCTTTTTCCACTTCAAGCAGGTTGATGAGCGGAATGCCTTTGGAGGTCCGGCCGAACTCAGGGATTTCGTAGCCCTTTGCCCGATAGACTTTCCCTTTATTCGTGAAGAACAGCAGCGTGTTATGGGTGGACGTTGTGAGCAGATGCTCGACAAAGTCATCTTCATTCATCCCCATTCCCTGCACGCCGCGTCCGCCGCGCTTCTGACTGCGGTACGTTGACAGCGGCAAACGCTTGATGTAGCCGTTATGCGTGAGCGTGACAATGATTGTTTCTTCAGGGATCAAGTCCTCATCTTCAATCAAGTCCACGCCGCCGGCGACGAGTTCGGTACGGCGCTGGTCAAGGAACCGTTCTTTGATCTCTGTCAGTTCCTCCCTGATGATTTCAAGCACTTTTTCATCATCGGCAAGAATGGCTTTCAGTTCTTCGATCAGTTTCATCAGTTCATTATATTCTTCTTCGATTTTGTCGCGTTCCAGGCCTGTCAAACGCTGGAGTCGCATATCCAGAATGGCCTGAGCCTGCTTTTCGGATAATCCGAATTTTTCCATCAATCCTTCACGCGCGATATCTGTTGTGCGTGACCCGCGAATCAGGCTGATGACTTCATCGATGTGATCAAGTGCAATGCGGAGACCTTCTAAAATATGGGCCCTTGCTTCGGCTTTTCTCAGTTCAAATGCAGTACGGCGCCGGATGACGATGCGCTGGTGGTCAAGATAATATTTCAGCATCTGTTTCAGGTTAAGGACCTTCGGATGGCCGTCAACCAGTGCGAGCATGTTGATTCCGAAGCTGGTTTGCAGTGTTGTCTGTTTATATAAGTTATTCAGCAATACATTGGCATTGGCGTCTTTCCGTACCTCGATGACGATCCGCATGCCGTTGCGGTCGGATTCGTCGCGAAGGTCGGTGATGCCTTCAATTTTCTTGTCCCGTGCCAGTTCAGCAATTTTTTCGATCAGCTTTGCCTTGTTGACTTGATAAGGAAGTTCGCTGACGATAATGCGCTCCTTGCCATTTTGCTGTGTCTCGATTTCCACCTTTGCACGGATGGTGATGGAACCGCGTCCTGTTTCATACGCCTTGCGGATGCCGCTGCGGCCAAGAATTTGGCCGGCAGTAGGGAAATCCGGGCCCGGTATGATTTCCATCAGTTCTGGAATCGTGATATCTGAATTTTCACTGACAGCCAGGACGCCGTCAATGACTTCCCCGAGGTGGTGTGGCGGGATGTTAGTCGCCATTCCAACCGCAATCCCGGAAGCTCCGTTTACAAGCAAGTTCGGAAAACGTGCCGGCAGGACGATCGGTTCCTGCTCGGAGCCGTCATAGTTATCCTGATAATCAATTGTATCTTTATTGATGTCACGCAGCATTTCCATGGAAATTTTGGACATTCTGGCTTCCGTGTAACGCATGGCTGCTGCAGCATCGCCATCGACCGAACCAAAGTTCCCGTGGCCGTCGACAAGCATATAGCGGTAGTTGAAGTCCTGCGCCATCCTGACCATTGTATCGTATACTGCGGAATCGCCGTGCGGATGGTATTTACCGATAACTTCGCCGACGATACGGGCGGACTTTTTATATGCTTTGTCAGCCGTCATGCCGAGGTCATTCATTGCATACAAAATTCTTCGGTGTACGGGCTTCAGTCCGTCCCTTACATCAGGAAGGGCACGGGAGACAATGACGCTCATGGCATAATCCATGAATGACGTCCGCATCTCCTGGCTGATATTCACTTCTTTTACTTGTGAGTGGTTCTCTTGATCTGCCATGGCAGAACCTCCTTCTTTCTTTGCAGGAAACCCGGATAGCTTCTCCGCGGCTTAAGCGGGATACCGCCCTGTGCAGCAGCACGACTTAAGCGTTTGTTCCCTCTTGCTTTGGCGGGCTTGGCCATTTCCTTTCTTCAAAAAAGACAGCATCCGGGGATTTAAGGATCACAGGATGCTAGAAAAACTGAACCAGCTTTATTTAGCGGGCTGAAGAGTTTAATTTATGTTTATATCACTCGGTGAAGAGGGGAAAAGATTGCTTTTCCCGCTTTACACATCAAGATTTTTAACGTACTGGGCGTTCTCCTGGATGAAGTTCCGCCGCGGTTCGACTTTATCGCCCATGAGAATGTCAAACGTTTCATCGGCTTCAATTGCGTCTTCGAGCTGGACTTGCAGCAATGTCCTTGTTTCCGGGTCCATCGTCGTTTCCCAGAGCTGCTGCGGATTCATTTCCCCAAGCCCTTTATAACGCTGCAGTGATGGTTTTGGCGATGCCGGAAGTTCACTGTAGATCCGGTCCATCTCGCGGTCATTATAAGCGTAGTAAACCTTTTTCCCCTGCTGGATTTTATAAAGGGGCGGCTGGGCGATATAGATATAGCCGTGTTCAATCAAAGGCTTCATGTACCTGTATATGAAGGTCATAAGCAGTGTTCGGATATGGGCGCCGTCAACGTCCGCATCAGTCATGATGACAATTTTATGATAGCGTGCTTTTTCGATATTGAAGTCTTCGCCGATTCCTGTACCAAGAGCTGTGATCATGGCACGGATTTCGTTGTTGGATAATATTTTATCAAGCCGCGCTTTTTCAACGTTAATGATCTTTCCGCGCAGAGGCAGGATCGCCTGAAAATGGCGGTCACGGCCCTGCTTGGCCGATCCGCCCGCGGAATCCCCCTCAACGATATACAATTCGCTGATAGAAGCGTCTTTGGAGGAACAGTCCGCCAATTTCCCCGGTAAGCTCGAAACTTCAAGGGCGCTCTTGCGGCGGGTGAGCTCACGTGCTTTTTTCGCAGCCATCCGTGCACGCGAAGCCATAAGTCCCTTTTCAACGATTTTTTTGGCAACAGAGGGATTTTCAAACAGGAATGTTTCGAACTTCTCGGAGAAAAGGGAATCCGTTACCGTGCGCACTTCACTGTTCCCGAGCTTCGTCTTCGTCTGTCCTTCGAACTGGGGATCGGGATGCTTGATCGAAACGATCGCCGTCAGTCCTTCCCGCACATCATCCCCGGTCAAGTTCGGATCGTTTTCCTTGAACATGTTATTTCGTCTTGCATAGTCATTTATCACCCGGGTAAGGGCTGTTTTAAAGCCTGACTCATGCGTTCCGCCTTCATAAGTATGAATATTATTGGCGAATGAATAAATATTGCTGGAGAATCCTTCATTGTACTGAATGGCTATTTCAATCGATATTCCGCTTTTTTCTCCCTCAACGAAGACCGGTTCATGCAAGCCTTCCTTTGTCCTGTTCAAGTGTTCGACATAAGAAACAATGCCGCCTTCATAACGGTATTCTTTGATCTTGCCGTCCTCGCGCGTGTCCTCGATAATGATTTTCAAGCCCCTGTTAAGGAATGCAAGTTCGCGGATACGGGTGGCGAGAATGTCAAATTCGTAAACCGTTGTCTCGGTGAAAATTTCCGGATCCGGCTTGAAATGGGTGATTGTGCCGGTCCGGTCTGTTTCGCCAATCACTTTCAGTTCATTTTGCGGAACACCTTTATGGTACTTCTGGTAATGGATTTTCCCGTCACGGTGAACTCTCACTTCAAGAATGGATGAAAGGGCGTTGACAACGGAAGCGCCGACACCGTGCAGGCCGCCTGATACTTTGTAGCCGCCGCCGCCGAATTTCCCGCCGGCATGGAGGACGGTCATGATGACTTCGACTGCAGGGCGCCCCTGCTTTTCATGCATACCGACCGGAATGCCGCGGCCGTCGTCTTCAACCGTTATGCTGTTATCCTTTTCAATTGTCACTTTAATTGTATCGCAATAACCGGCAAGCGCCTCATCGATACTATTGTCGACAATTTCCCAGACAAGGTGGTGGAGCCCTCTGCTGCTCGTTGAACCAATATACATGCCGGGACGTTTCCGGACTGCTTCCAGTCCTTCGAGGACTTGTATCTGATTCTCATCGTATTGTGGTTGTATGTTTTGTTCTAATGACACATATATCACCTACGCCTTTTATAGACTATTTTCATAGAAATGGAAAAAACGGCCTGGCCTTGCCGGGTGCGCCGCTTGCTTTGCAAGCTCGGCTGCACAACCTGTTAAAGCAGGCGCCGGATCAGGCTTCCTTTTCTAAATGGCTCTTTCCTGGCTTTATAGTAAAAGGACAATGTTTAGTCCTGGTCTTCTCCAATAACAAGCTCACCGGTTGTTTCAGCACGCCTTTTCAATGTAGCGGAAGAAAGAGAGGACAAATAGATTTTTTCTTTCGTCACCACAATGGATTTGATGTCTCCCTCAGTGACTTCGACTACCTGGCGTTTTTTTTGCTGTCCAGTTATAAATTCGTTGATAATTGTGGATGATTGCAGTAAATGGCGGTCAATTATGGCCACAATGTCCTTTGACCGGATGACAATTTCTTCTCCTAAATGTATATACATGCCGCCACCTCACTTCACTTTAGTGACTTCACCATCTGACACCCGGAACGTCGACGCTTTTTCCAGTGTTTCATGGTGAATCCCTTCAACACTTGTTGTTGTAACAAATGTCTGGACTTTCCCCTGGATTGTATTCAATAAATGCGATTGGCGGAAATCGTCCAATTCCGAAAGTACATCGTCGAGCAAAAGAATCGGATATTCGCCGACCTCATCATGAATCAACTCGATTTCGGCCAACTTCACTGAAAGTGCGGTTGTCCGCTGCTGGCCCTGCGATCCATATGTCTGCACATCTTTTCCATTTACGATAAACTGCAGGTCATCGCGGTGGGGGCCGGCCAGGGACATGCCCCGTTCCAGTTCTCTATCTTTTATTTTAGCAAACTTTTCCTCATAGCTTTCTATTATTCTCGACAAATCCGTCGTTTCTGATACCTCAATTGACGGCTTATACTGAATTTGCAGATCTTCTAACCCTCTGGAGATGCCTTTGTGGATCGGAGCGGCCCATTGCTGCAGCAAACCGATGAATTCATACCGCTTCCTTACAACCCGGGCCGCACTTTCGATCAGCTGGCTCGTAAGGACATCGAGCATCGTCTGGTCTTCATTTGGTTTTCGCTGCATTTTTTTAAGCAGATGGTTCCGCTGCTGGAGGATTTTTTGATACTTGCCGAGTTCATGCAGGTAGATATTATTCACCTGGCCGATTTCCATATCGATGAACCGGCGCCGGACCTGCGGACTTCCTTTAACAAGATTCAAGTCCTCCGGAGCAAACATCACGACATTCAGCGTGCCGATATAGTTGCTTAATTTCTGCTGCTCCAGATAATTAAGTTTTGCTTTTTTCCCTTTTGTCGAAACGATGATTTCAAGACGGACAGACCCGTTCCGCTTTTGAGCCTGTCCCTCTATTTTACCATATTCTTCGTCCCAGCGTATAAGCTCTTTATCTCTTGGCGTCCGATGGGATTTCGCCACGGCAAGTACATAGATGGCTTCCATAAGGTTTGTTTTCCCCTGGGCATTTTCACCGAGGAATACATTGACCTGGTTTTCGAACTGTACTGAGCAGGATTTATAATTCCTGTAATTGGTTAATTTAATTTCATCAATATACAAATGAAGTCCCTCCGGCTATGCTTGCACAATGAATGAGCCGACATCCGGGATTTCGACTTGATCTCCATCCGTCAACTTTTTCCCGCGCCTGTTTTCAGGCTCTCCATTTACAAAAACTTCATATTCGCTTAAAAACCATTTGGCTGCTCCGCCTGTATCAATCACACCGGCCAGTTTTAAAAATTGTCCGAGTGTGATCGGATCTTCTGTAACCTGGATTTTTTCCATTTAGTCGACTCCTTTTCAGCAATTTCTTCGCTTGCAGCATCTTTACCGTCTGACTGAATGAATGCTCCAGCCTTCATTGTACACCTTCTTTATACAGTTTACTAAAAGTAACCCGCTGAGAAAAGAAAGGCTACCGGTATATCCATGGATGTCAGTACCGGTAGCTTGTTCACTGGAATTAGTATGTCATTTTTCGCGGTGCGCTAACCATGCTTGCAGTCCGCATATCGGTCCTATGATTAATACGTACGGACAGGCAGGATAAGCTGTAAAATGGAATGATCTTCGATGGAGCGGATTAAAAAAGGCCTCATCGCACCGGTGAAGTTCACCTGGATTTCAGTGGAATCAATCGCTTTCAAAGCATCCATTACATATTTCGCACTGAATGATATTTTCAGTTCGTCTCCTTCAATACTATTTGTTTTCACCCGTTCAAACACTTTTCCGATTTCAGGGGAATTTGACGAAACCTCAACAAAGCCGTTTTCCAGTGTCGAAAACTTGACGACATTATTGCGGCCTTCCCGCGCCAGAAGTGATGCCCGGTCGATCGCCTGGAGGAACTCTTTGGCACCAAGCGTGACATCCGTTTTGCTTTCATCCGGGATAAGCCTCGATGTATCCGGGTAGTTTCCATCAAGCAGCCTTGAGAAAAAAAGCAGGTTTTTCGTTTTGAACAGCACCTGGTTCTCCGTAACGAACACATCGATCAGTTCGTCGGTATCATCAAGAATTTTATTCAGCTCGTTCAAGCTTTTCCCTGGAATGACGATATTCGCCTGGCTGAGATTCCCTTTTTCAACCGGCGCTTTCCTCATCGCAAGGCGGTGGCTGTCTGTTGCAATACAGGAAAGCTCTTTGTCATCAACCTTCCAGTTTACACCTGTCAAGATAGGGCGTGTTTCTGAGGTGGACACTGCAAAAACAGTCTGCCGGATCATATGCTTAAGCAGGTCGATCGGCAGCTGGAAAAACTCATCTTCCTGAACTTCCGGCAAATGAGGATATTCTTCAGGATCAAGGCCGTTCAGATTGAATTCGGCTGTTCCGCTCTTAATTACGGTATTGAAATGATCGGTTACTTCAATTTCGACATCAGTTTCAGGAAGTTTTTTTACAATTTCTCCGAAAAACTTTGCCTGCAGCACTATGCTTCCCGGCTTCGCAATATCGGCTAGTTCGGTTCCATCTTCTTCTGCCGGGATAAAGCATTCAATTGAGATATCGGAGTCACTTCCAGTTAATGTTACACCGTCTTCGGTTGCTTTCATTTTGATGCCCGTCAAGATCGGAATGGTCGTTCTGGAAGATATGGCTTTCATTACATCCTGCACATTTTGCACAAGGACGTCGCGTTGAATTGTAAATCGCATCGTTTTTCCCCCTGTTTCTTATTTCATGAAAAAGAGACATGGCAATTGCTTTCTATCTTACATTCGACATAATTGGCGAATCTATTAAATATATATTTTTATTAAAAATAATAGCAGTAATAATAATAGGGGCTGTGAAAATGTGGATAACCCTGAAATAAGCAGGCGATAAAGTCTATCCACATGTGGATAGACTGTGTACAGGCATGCACCGGTTATTCACACTTCTCAACAGCTGGATCAGCGGCTTTTCAGTGCTTCTTTTATTTCTTCTATTTCTTTTTGTAGCTGTGCATCTGTCTGCAGCAGCCTGGAAATCTTCTCATGAGCATGGATTACTGTCGTATGGTCCCTGCCTCCAAATTCTTCGCCGATTTTCGGCAACGAAAAATCGGTAAGTTCCCTCGACATATACATCGCAATCTGCCTGGGAAAAGCGACAGATTTTGTCCTTTTTTTCGCTTTGAAATCCTCAAGCCGGACATTGAATTTGTTGCCTACAGTCTGCTGGATGTCATGGATGGTAATGACCTTCGGCTTGCCGCTCGGGATGATGTCTTTAAGCGCTTCTGCCGCAAGGTCAGCATTGATATCTTTATTTATGAGAGAGGAGAAGGCGACAACTCGGATGAGCGCACCTTCAAGCTCCCGGATGTTCGTATCGATTTGATTCGCGATGTAAAGCATCACTTCATTTGGAATATCCAATCCTTCCGCTTTCGCTTTTTTCCTAAGAATCGCAATCCGCGTTTCAAGATCGGGAGGTGTGATATCGGTAATCAACCCCCATTCGAATCGTGACCTCAGGCGATCTTCAAGGGTCGGGATCTCTTTTGGCGGCCGGTCACTGGATATGACGATTTGCTTGTTGTCCTCATGCAGGGCATTGAACGTATGGAAAAATTCTTCCTGGGTCTGTTCTTTTCCAGCCAGGAATTGAATATCATCTATGAGCAGGACATCCACATTTCGATATTTATTGCGGAAATCGACGGTTTTGTTATCTCTGATCGAATTGATGAATTCATTTGTGAATTTTTCGGATGATAAATAAACCACCCGTGCATTAGGATTATGTTCCACCACATAATGGCCGATGGCGTGCATAAGGTGTGTCTTGCCGAGTCCAACTCCGCCATAAATGAACAGTGGATTATACGCTTTGGCCGGCGCTTCAGCTACCGCAAGTGAAGCTGCATGGGCAAAGCGGTTGCCGGATCCAATGACAAACGTATCAAAAATGTATTTTGGATTCAGCATCGTTTTCACGACATCATTCGTATCTCCTGCTGGAGGCTGTTTTTTTGGAGGCTGCTTCATTTCCACAAGTTCCTCTGTCTGATTTTGCGGAATGATGAATTTGATCTCCAATTCTGCCCCTGTCAGGTCGGTAAGTGTTTCGGCAATCAGCCCTGAATAGCGTGATTCGAGCCAGTCTCTGGCAAACTCATTCGGTGCGACGATGACAAGTGTGTCTTCTTTTAGAGAATGGGCTTTTGTCGATTTGAGCCAGGTTTCGAAGCTGGGTTTACTCAGTTTCTTTTGAATCTCCCCCAGAGCCTGCTCCCACAGGTCGTTGATGTTTTCCACCTGATCCCCTCCTTCTGAATAGACTGTATCAATTAGATTCTCTCTCTTTTCGGAGGACATTTTTAAGTCCGGTGGTCCCCCTTTTTCCGTACGCAGAGTCTTCCCAATCTTATAAACCGGCAGCAGAGCTCCCGGTTGTATAACTTTTGTTCACCATATCGGATAACGTTGAATATCTATGCAATTGTCGACGGAATGTGGAAATATATATGATATAGTAGAAAAGTGTCTTTTACACATTATACACACTTTTGTGGACAACGGACTCAACAGGCATGTGAATAATGTCCACAATATTATCCACAGGCTGTGAATAAGAGAAATAATTAGAGAGTGAAAACACAAATATAATACCAGATAAAAGCCGTATATGCAATGAGTTGGACAAACTTATCCACAATATCCAACCTGTTGTGGAGATTAGTTTTCCACAGCACTATATTTTGTGCAAAAGCTGTCGATAAAAAAAGAAAGTGGCGAATCGTGGCGATTGATGTTATCCACAGGCATGTTTTTTCAGCAGATTTCTTAATGTGTCAAACAAGATGCTGGTAAAGCAAAACGTGGGGACCCGGGAAGTCAAAAGAGGATAAGACAGCGAATGTGAAATTAAGTTGACATATGCAGGATTTGTTCCTTATAATAGATTCGACTGTCTTTCGACTGAAATTCCTCGAGGAGGTGTATATATAATGAAACGCACATTTCAACCAAATAAGCGTAAGCGCAGCAAAGTACATGGTTTCCGTTCACGCATGAGTTCAAAAAATGGACGTAAAGTGTTGGCGCGCCGTCGCCGCAAAGGAAGAAAAGTATTGTCTGCATAGGCCACTGAACTGTCAGTGGCTTTTTTTCTAGTAAATAGGAAAAGCGGAAGGCGGCGCTGCTGTTTTGGCATCTGGAGCTGATCAATCAGAAAAAGCAAAAGGTGGATTGATAGCAGGGATCGCGGCCCCGTATGTTTTGCAAGTGTCATTCAATAATGTCTGAATTCAGAAGGAAGAAACGGTGAAGCCGGGAGGGGCCAGCCGTTTTTCCCTTTTGTTTGTATAGAAGGAAATGAGATGGGCAATTGATGAGAGGAAGACATCAAGGCTCTTATCGAACATTGCCGGATGCCTGTTTTATTGGACGGCAATCTCATTGGAGCGGAAGTGCGGGAGTTCGGCGGGGCAGCGGTGCGGCCCTCAGAAAGCGAGTGCCTCAGCAAAAATCAACTGTCCACTTTTAAAAGCACATTTTTTCGGAGAAAGAGCATTTTTTACAAGCGTCATCATTCTGGAGTGTAGATGTTATGAATAAACGAAATCGCATCAAGAAGGATAAAGAATTTCAGGCAGTGTTTAAAAAGGGGCGGTCTTATGCAAACCGCCAATTTGTCGTCTACATATTGCGGAAAGAAGGCCAGGAAGAACTTCGGCTTGGTCTTTCAGTCAGCAAAAAAATCGGGAATGCTGTCGTACGAAACAGAATAAAGCGCTATATCCGCCAGATTTTCCTCGAGCTGAAGGACGAGCTGCGGCACGATCTTGATTATGTGGTCATTGCCAGAAAGCCGGTGGCAGAAATGGATTTCCACCAGAGCAAAAGCAGCATGAAGCATGTATTGAAAAAAACAGGTGCCTTGAAAAAGAAGGATGAAAAGAGGCGATCGCGTTGAAATGGCTCTTTATAAAAATAATACGTTTTTATCAGCGATTCATTTCACCGGTAAAACCGCCGACGTGCCGCTTTTACCCGACATGTTCCCATTATGGCCTTGAAGCGGTTCAGCGTTTCGGAGCGCTGAAAGGCGGCTGGCTTACAATCAAAAGGCTGGTGAAATGCCACCCATTTCATCCAGGCGGAATTGATTATGTTCCGGAAAAGGACACCTCTGAGCGTTAAAAAAATGGTACAATAGAAAATGTGCCTTTTGCATCTAGAATATATTGGAGAATTTTTTCTGATTAGGAGGAAAAGGGTTTGAAAAAACGAATATTACTATTGATAACCCTGGTTGGCCTGGCAATGTTATTGTCCGGCTGTACAGAGATCAATGAACCGATCACCGGTGAAAGTGAAGGAGTATGGAACAAATATTTTGTATATCCGCTATCCTGGCTCATCATTTACTTCGCAGAACTTTTTGGCGAAAGCTATGGATGGTCGATTGTCATCGTTACCGTTATCATCCGGACGGCGATTTTGCCGCTTACACTTAAACAAAACCAGAATTCAAAAGCCATGCAGGCTATTCAGCCTGAATTAACGGCTTTGAAGGAAAAATATAGTTCCAAAGACCAAAAAACACAGCAGAAACTTCAGGAAGAAACGATGAAGCTGTTCCAGCAGCACGGCGTCAATCCGCTTGCAGGCTGTTTCCCGCTGCTTATCCAAATGCCGATCCTGATCGGGTTTTATCATGCGATTATGCGCACCGAAGAAATTGCCAACCATAACTTCCTATGGTTTGACCTTGGACAGGCTGATCCTTACTACATCTTGCCGCTTGTTGCCGGTGTAACAACATTCCTGCAGCAAAAAATGATCATGGCGGGGGTTGCGAACCAGAACCCGCAAATGGCCATGATGCTCTGGCTGATGCCGATTATGATCGTCATTTTTGCGATTACGTTCCCTGCAGCACTTTCTCTATACTGGGTAGTGGGTAACATCTTTATGATCGTGCAAACCTACTTCATCAAAAGTCCTGTCGCACAGGCTGAGAAAACAGGAGGAACCAAGAAGTGAAACAAGTGACAACCACCGGTCCTACGGTTGATGATGCTGTAGAGGCTGCCCTAAAAGAACTTGAAACGACAAAAGATCGTGTAGAAGTCAATGTGGTTGATGAAGGAAAAAAAGGACTGTTTGGCGTTTTTGGGTCGAAGCCCGCCATTGTCAAAGTTACACTTATCCATGATCCTGTCGAAGAAGCAGAGGCATTCCTGAAAAATGTCACTGAAAAAATGGGAGTGGACGTAAAAATTGAAAGGACCAGAACAGGCAATGACTTGCTGTTTGACCTGTCAGGGGAGAAAATCGCCCTGTTGATCGGTAAAAGAGGGCAGACGTTAAATTCCCTTCAATATTTAACACACCTTGTCGCCAACCGGTACTCCGATGAATACCTGTCCGTTGTAGTGGATGCTGAAGGGTACAGGAGCCGCCGGAAGGAAACGCTGGAAAGCCTTGCCGGCAAACTTGCTAACAAGGCGCTTCGGACCAGGAGGCAGGTTGTCCTGGAACCGATGCCTTCTTACGAAAGGAAAATCATCCATACCGCACTTTTTGATAACAACAAAGTGAACACACACTCCGAAGGAAACGAGCCGCACCGCCATGTGGTAATCGTTCCCGCCCAAACAACCGAACCAGCATCCCGGTAACCATTACAGGGCTGGTTCAGAGTAAAAAATACTGATTATCTTTTTAAAAAGAAGAACAGCAGGCCAAATTGAATTTTTGGTTTGCTGTTCTTTTTTATTGCTGTTTGTCCCCCATACATTGCACTTTAGAAGGGAAATTGATAACCATTGCCAGGGCTCGCTTTCGCCCTAGTGTTCCTATGCATACCGATAAACTCGATTTCCAATAACAAACATAAAATTACAACTGAGTGGATTGAAGCGGAAGCATGAGACTCCTGCGGGGGTAGCAAATAGGGGAGACCCCGCAGGCGCGAATAGCACCGAGGAGGCTCCCCGGTCGCCCCGCGGAAAGCGAATGCCTGCAGCGGAAAGGAACGGATAACATCCAGAGCAGCCTGCTATCATTCCTAACAGAATGTTTTTCCGTTAAAGCGTGCTTAAACGGACCAACAAAGGGACCATACATATCTGATGATCCCTGTCTTTTCACACAAACCCTCTTAAGAATATCCCCGCAAGAAACAAATCATTGAACCTGTGAAAAACAACCTTTTTTCTGGCAGTCAGCATGATCCATCTGCATAAATGCAAAATGAAAGAAACTTGATAGCAAGCCTGTGGATAAGTTAAACTAATCATATTGTGCACATAATTTGAACGGCAGCAGTTATCCACTGTGGATAAGGTTGTTCCGCTGTTTTTATGGGAATAGTAGATGAGAGACATTTGTTTTGCTGGAAAGCTGTGGTATTCTTAGATGTTGGTGATGAAGGAACTGCAGCTGAAAAATGCAGACAGCCTTTTTCAATTTGAAAGCAATAGAAGCACCAGGAAAAAGGTGCTGTTCAGACAATAATTTTCAGGTAAGACAAATAGATGAAAAAATGGGGAAAAAGCGAGGTGAAAAGATGGAACAGGATACAATTACAGCAATATCGACCGCACTTGGCGAAGGGGCGATTGCGATTGTCCGTGTAAGCGGTGAAGATGCTGTCAAAATCGCCAATTCAGTTTTCACAGGGAAAGACCTGGAGAAAGTACCGACTCATACGATTCATTACGGGCATATCAAAGATCCGAAAACAGGTGAAATCGTTGAAGAAGTCATGGTTTCTTTAATGCGGGCACCGAAGACGTTCACACGGGAAGATATTGTCGAAATCAACTGCCACGGCGGACTCGTATCTGTGAACCGCGTGCTTCAGCTCATATTGAAGGAAGGAGCGCGGCTGGCCGAACCTGGTGAATTCACGAAACGGGCCTTTCTAAATGGACGAATAGACCTTTCCCAGGCCGAAGCGGTCATGGACTTGATCCGGGCAAAAACAGACCGGGCCATGAATGTTGCCATCGGCCAGATGGAAGGGAAGCTCTCGAAGCTTGTCCAGGAACTCCGGCAGCAGCTGCTCGAAACCCTCGCTCATGTGGAAGTCAACATTGATTACCCTGAATACGATGATGTTGAAGAAATGACTCACAACATTTTTATCGAAAAAGCGCGTAATGTCGAGCATGAGATTAATAAACTGCTAAGGACGGCAGAACAGGGGAAAATTTTACGTGAAGGGTTATCGACTGTCATCATCGGCAGGCCGAATGTCGGAAAATCCTCTCTGCTTAACAGCCTTGTCCACGAAAAGAAAGCGATCGTAACGGATGTTCCCGGTACGACCAGGGATGTGATCGAAGAATATGTCAATGTAAGGGGCGTTCCGCTGCGGCTCGTTGATACGGCAGGTATCCGGGAAACAGAAGATATTGTCGAACGGATTGGCGTCGAACGGTCGCGGCAAGTATTGAAAGAAGCCGATTTGATATTGCTTGTATTGAATTATGGAGAAGATTTGACTGAAGAGGACGAAAAACTGTTTGAAGCTGTAGAAGGAATGGATGTCATCGTCATCGTCAACAAGACAGATCTTCCGAACAAGCTCGATATGGAGCGGGTGAAGGAAATCAGTGCTGAACATCCGCTCGTGACAACGGCCCTTATTGAAGAGAAAGGTGTCGACCAATTGGAGGAAGCGATTGCGGATCTCTTCTTCAAAGGGAAGCTTGAATCCCAGGATATCACGTATGTATCGAATTCAAGGCATATCGCTCTTCTGCAGCAAGCCAAACAGGCTGTAACAGACGCGGTAGATGGAATCGAGAACGGCATTCCGGTTGACATGGCCCAAATCGATTTGACCAGGGCATGGGAGCTGCTTGGTGAAATTGTCGGTGATACTGTCCATGAAAGCTTGATTAACCAGCTCTTCTCCCAATTCTGTCTCGGAAAATAAATGGAAATACTCTACCATCAAAGAGGAGGCAAAATGAATGGAACATCATGACAACAAGTATGATGTCATCGTAGTCGGCGGCGGCCATGCCGGGGTTGAAGCAGCCCTCGCATCTGCTAAAATCGGTGCAAATACGCTGATGCTGACACTGAATCTCGATATGATTGCCTTTATGCCGTGTAACCCGTCAATCGGCGGGCCTGCCAAAGGAATCGTAGTCAGGGAAATTGATGCACTCGGCGGCGAAATGGGAAAAAATATCGATAAAACACATATACAGATGCGGCTGCTGAACACAGGCAAAGGCCCTGCCGTCCGTGCACTCCGGGCACAGGCTGATAAATTCTTATATCAGCAGGAAATGAAAATGACGATCGAACAGCAGGAGAATCTGACGCTTGTCCAGGCAATGGTGGACCGTCTCATCGTTGAAGATGATGTGTGCAAAGGAGTCATCACCCAGTCAGGTGCAGAATACTACGCGGAGTCTGTCGTCATCACCACCGGCACATTCATGCGCGGCAAGGTGATTCTCGGTGAACTGTCATACGAGTCCGGACCGAATAACCAGCGGCCTTCCATCAAGCTGTCTGAACACCTTGAGGAACTGGGATTCAAGCTTGTCCGGTTCAAAACGGGCACACCTCCGCGCGTCAATGCCAGAACAATCGATTACAGCAAAACGGAAATCCAGCCGGGAGACGAAAAACCGCGGTCCTTTTCATATGAAACGACAAAATTCATCACCGACCAGATTCCATGCTGGCTGACATACACGAGCGAACGGACGCACCAGCTAATCGACGAAAACTTACAGCGTTCTCCGATGTATTCGGGTATGATTAAAGGGACCGGCCCGCGGTATTGCCCGTCGATCGAAGATAAAGTCGTCCGGTTCCACGATAAGCCGCGTCATCAAATTTTTCTTGAACCGGAAGGCCGCCATACAGAAGAAGTATATGTACAGGGACTTTCAACGAGCATGCCGGAAGATGTCCAGCTGAAAATGCTCGCTTCCATTCCAGGACTGGAAAAAGCCCAACTTATGCGCGCCGGTTATGCAATTGAGTACGATGCGGTTGTTCCGACCCAGCTATGGCCGACACTTGAAACAAAGAGGATCAGCGGCTTATTCACTGCCGGTCAGATCAATGGCACATCAGGCTATGAAGAAGCTGCCGGCCAGGGAATCATGGCGGGCATCAATGCAGCCCATAAAGCGCTCGGCAGGGAACCGGTCATTCTTGACCGTTCACAGGCATATATCGGTGTCCTTATCGATGACCTTGTCACAAAAGGGACGAACGAACCATACCGCCTGCTGACATCCCGAGCTGAATACCGTTTGCTGCTCCGTCACGATAATGCCGATATGCGGCTTACCGAAATCGGCTACAAGATCGGCATGATTTCGGATGAACGCTATCGGAATTTCAAAACAAAAGTCGAAGCGGTTGAAAAAGAAAAGAAACGGCTCACAAATCATATTGTGAAACCGACAGATGAAATCCAGTCTTTGATCAGCGACATAGGAGGCAGCAAACTGAAAGATGCGGTAAGGGCTTCCGACCTGCTGAAAAGACCGGAAATGTCCTATGAGCATATACACACTATCACGCCTGCCCCTGAAGATCTTCCGGAAGAGGTTACAGAACAGGTCGAAATCCAAATCAAGTACTCGGGATATATTGAGAAGTCATTGCAGCAGGTTGACCGCATGAAAAAAATGGATAACAAAAAAATACCCGAAAACATTGATTATGATGCCATTTCGGGCATCGCTTCAGAAGCAAGGCAAAAGCTGAAAGAAGTACGTCCGCTTTCTGTCGGCCAGGCTTCCCGCATTTCAGGCGTGAACCCTGCTGACATTTCGATTTTGCTTGTGTATATTGAACAGGGAAGAATTGCAAAAGTGTAGGGCTGCATTAATGGGCGGGACAGGTGAGCAGCGCAGCCGCTATACTGCCGCTCACCGCCCGGCCAGCGGCAAAAAAGCCGCCGTGAACGCGGATCTAAGGGAATCAATTACGGATGCCGCACTAGTGCCACTGGTGAAAGCGAGTACCTGAGCTGAAATCAACTGGCGCATTTAACTTGGCCAAGTGTAAAAGAAAAGATACTTTCTTTATGGAGAAAGGATTGAGCCATGAATACGGAACAATTTTCCCAAAAGCTTGAGGAGAAGGGGATATCCCTTTCTCCCAGGCAAATGGAACAGTTTGAAACTTACTACAGCACTCTGGTTGAATGGAACGAAAAAATGAACTTGACCGCAATAACAGACAAAGAAGAAGTTTATCTGAAGCATTTTTTCGACTCAATCACCGCCGCTTTTTATCTCGATTTATCCAGGCCGTTATCAATATGCGACGTGGGGGCGGGAGCGGGATTCCCGAGTATTCCGCTGAAAATCTGTTTTCCTCATTTGCAGGTGACGATTGTCGATTCTCTGAATAAACGGATTCAATTTTTGAACCACCTGGCTGCCAAACTGGACCTGGAAGATGTGGCTTTTTACCATGACCGGGCAGAAACGTTTGCAAAACGGACGGAAATGAGAGAAACTTTTGATATTGTGACTGCAAGAGCGGTAGCAAGAATGTCTGTTTTGAGCGAACTATGTTTACCGCTTGTGAAAAAAGGCGGTATTTTTGCTGCAATGAAAGGAGCCAGTCTTCCTGAAGAGATGGAAGCGGCAAAGATGGCTATAGAAGTGCTCGGAGGGGATACGAGAGAAGTGCAGCATTTCCAGCTCCCTGAAGAAGAGAGTGAACGGTATATTGTCCTGATCGATAAAAAACGCAAGAGCCCAAAGAAGTATCCGCGTAAGCCGGGAACGCCCAACAAGAGTCCGATTGAGTAACTGTTTCACGTGAAACATTTTCGTGCCTGGCAGGAAAAAACAGAACAGATACCGAAATATACTGAGGAGTTACATAAAGGTGGTGTATGGGCATGAAACATCCTTTTTCCAGGTTTTTTGGATTGGGGGAAAAGCAGCAGGAAACAGAGGAACAGAAGGATAGCCATGAACATGAAGAAGTACAGCAATTAAATGTACAGGCTATCATTCCCAATCGCTTTCAGCCCCGGACAGTGTTTATAGATGAAAAAATTGATGAACTTTCCCAGACGATCAAGACACACGGCATTATCCAGCCGATTGTGGTCAGGGAGTATGAGGAAGGACAATATGAAATCATAGCGGGTGAGCGCCGCTGGCGGGCTGTCACCCGATTAGGCTGGGAAACGATTCCTGCTATCATAAAAAATTTGGATGACACCGAAACGGCTTCCGTTGCATTGATTGAAAACCTGCAGCGTGAAGAACTCTCAGCGATTGAAGAAGCGGGTGCATATGCAAAGTTGCTTGAGCTGCACGGACTTACCCAGGAGGCACTGGCACAGCGCCTCGGGAAAGGGCAATCAACAATCGCCAATAAATTAAGGCTGTTGAAGCTGCCTGTTGAAATCCAGGACGCCTTGAAAACAAAGACCATTTCCGAACGGCATGCACGTGCATTAATTATGCTGAAGGACCCTGAAAAACAAGTGAAGATGCTCCAGGAAGTCATCGAGCGGAACTTAAATGTGAAGCAAACAGAAGAAAGAGTCATTAAATTGCTCGAAGGCCCGTCCAAAAAGCCAAAACCGAAGCGGAAAGCGTACAGCAAAGATATGAGAATCGCCTTGAACACAATTCGCCAGTCACTGGATATGGTGAACGACAGCGGTTTAAATGTTGATTCTCAGGAAGAAGAGTTCGAGGATTACTACCAGGTGACCATCAAGATACCGAAAAAATAAAGATTTTTTTGTTGAAACCTATTCTTTTATGGAATAGGTTTTTTGCTGGCTGGGAAAACGGCAGCACTAAAGATAGATTGTCAGTGCGCATCATTTTTTGACTTCTGCCAGCTTTTTTATAGGATTGTTTATCTTCATTCACAAGATTCTTAAAAAAAAATGAAAGCGAAGCAAAATTTCAACCATTTCATGATAAAATAGTGCAAGGGAATGTGGAAAAGACTTTTATACAGCCGTTTGGCGGAGAGGATAGGCTGTTTTACTTCATTGGAGATTTAAAAAATGGGGTCTTACGGTTTTGACTGCGTTTCATTGAGCTTTACAAGAGCCTGAGGATAAGAAGGTTAAGTATGTTGCAAGGTGTCTAGCTCCAGGCGCCAGCGGCTATCATCATAAGCAGCGGCATCAGCGGGAGGGGAGTCCTTCCTGCGCGTGCCCCTGTTTATGCGTACGCCGCAAGGATTCCCTTCGGAAAGGATGGATGCATTCCTGAGGGTACTCCCGCTTATGCGTATGCTGCTAAGCGGGCGCCTTGCGCATTTCTTACGAAGTATGGGGTAGGTGACACCATGGGAAAAGTTATAGCAGTTGCTAATCAAAAAGGCGGCGTAGGGAAAACGACAACGTCGGTGAACCTCAGTGCCTGCCTTGCTTATTTAGGAAGCAGAGTATTACTCGTTGATATTGATCCGCAGGGGAATGCGACAAGTGGTGTCGGGATTGATAAGGCAGACGTTGATGAATGCGTCTACGATGTTCTTGTTGATGATGTGGAAGCCGGCAGTGTAATCAAGACAACCATCGTCGAGAAGCTTGATGTGATTCCTTCCACAATCCAGCTGGCAGGGGCAGAGATAGAACTTGTCTCTACCATCTCCCGGGAAGTAAGACTGAAGCGGGCCCTTGAACAGGTCGAAGATAAATATGATTATGTTATCATTGATTGCCCGCCCTCCCTTGGGCTGCTGACAATAAATGCACTTACTGCTTCCGATTCAGTTATCATTCCTGTCCAGTGTGAGTATTACGCACTTGAAGGATTAAGCCAGCTTTTAAATACCGTCCGTCTTGTACAGAAACATTTGAATAAGGACCTGATGATTGAAGGTGTGCTCCTGACAATGCTTGATGCGAGGACAAACCTTGGCTTGCAGGTTATTGAGGAAGTGAAAAAGTACTTCCAGGATAAAGTATACCGGACCATTATTCCGCGGAATGTCCGGCTGGGTGAAGCACCGAGCCATGGGAAGCCGATTATTTTATATGATCCGAAATCCCGTGGAGCAGAAGTCTATTTAGATTTTGCAAAGGAAGTGATGGCAGGTGGCTAGAGGTTTAGGTAAAGGCCTTGGTGCTTTTTTTAATGATCTGGAAAATTCCGATGAACAAAAAGTGGCGGAAGTCGATATAAAAGAACTGCGGCCGAACCCTTATCAGCCGCGGAAGACGTTTGAAAAAGAATCGATTGACGAGCTGAAGGAATCGATCAAAGAGCATGGGATCCTGCAGCCGCTCATAGTCAGGAAGAGCATTAAAGGCTATGAAATTGTTGTAGGCGAAAGGCGTTTCCGTGCAGCAAGAGATGCCGGTTTGCAGACGGTGCCCGTCGTTGTCAGGGAATTATCGGAGCAGCAAATGATGGAGCTTGCCTTGCTAGAAAACCTGCAGCGTGAAGACCTGACACCGATTGAAGAAGCGGAAGCATATCAGCTGTTGATGGAAAAACTGAAAATCACACAGGAACAGCTGGCGAAGAGGCTTGGAAAAAGCCGGCCGCATATTGCCAACCATATCCGCCTGCTGGCATTGCCGGAGCCCTTCCGGAAAATGATTGCCATGGGTGAATTGTCTATGGGACATGGACGTGCCCTGCTTGGATTAAAAAATAAAGAGAACTTGCCTCCATTAGCAGAAAAAGTAATCAATGAAAATTTGAATGTCCGCCAGCTTGAACAGCTTGTAACCAATTTGAACGAAAATGTTTCACGTGAAACAAAAAAGAAACCGGATTCGAAAAAAGACGTTTTCATTAAAGAACGAGAAACCTTTTTACGGGACCGTTTTGGTACAGCAGTCAATATAAAAAAAGGCAAGAAAAAGGGTAAGATCGAAATTGAGTTTTACTCAGAAGATGATCTGGAACGAATTCTGGATATGCTGAATGAATCAAATGACCAATAAACCATCAATGCGGTGGTTTATTTTTTCTTTGTAATTTATGACTGTTGCCTTATAATGAATAGATATTAATCTTGTTATTCTGCGATGTTACATATGGAAACTGTAAGCCTTCGTCAAATCAGGGGAAACAGGATTTTTGCCTTCCTGCCGGGCAGGGTTCCTCTGATCTGATTACATCTACAGAAAGGAAGAGAGCTATGATCTATTTCGATCACGCTGCATCCTCTTTTCCAAAGCCGGAACCGGTTGTGAAAGCAGTGGAGGAAGCGCTGCTTCATTATGCAGCCAATCCTGGAAGAGGGTCTCATCAGCTGGCAGCCGGGGCAAGTAAAAAAATATACAAAGCAAGGGTGAAACTCGCTTCATTCTTCGGGTTGTCCGACCCGAAAAGGGTACTGTTTTTTCAAAACGCAACAGGCGCGTTGAATCAGGCTTTAAAAGGTTTCCCTTTTCAAAAAGGGGACCATGTCCTATCGACTTCATTTGAACATAATTCTGTTCGCCGTCCGCTTGAGTTTTTGAAACAACAAAGCGGCATTGATGCCACATTTTTGCACATATCCTCAGAAGGGGTATTTGAACCCGACAAGTGGGAACAGGCTCTTCGCCCGGAAACAAAACTTATTACGGTTACCCATGCGTCCAACCTGACGGGTACGATTCTGCCGCTGGAGGAGATTAGTGAGTTCGCCCGGAGTCATGGTGTCAAACTGTTGGTGGATGCTTCTCAGACAGCTGGCGTCCTCCCGATTCATATGGAGAAAATGGGAATCGACATGCTCGCTTTTCCAGGGCATAAAGGCCTTCTTGGCCCACAGGGAACAGGTGCACTTCTCGTCAGCAAAGGAAACGACTTATATCCCATTTTTCATGGCGGAACGGGAAGTTTCTCGGAAAGCATCGAGCAGCCGGAGCAATGGCCGGAACGGTTTGAAAGCGGAACGCTCAACACCCCTGGTATTCTAGGCCTTGCTGCTGGAGTTGACGCAGTTAAAGAGCATGGATTGGAACAAATACGGAAGCACGAACAGCAATTAACCGGGCAATTCATTGAAGGAGTCAAGGATATACCAGGTGTTGAACTATATGGCAAAAATACATCCGGCGGCCGTCTTGGCGTCATTTCATTTTCCATCAATGGAGCAGATTGCCATGAAGTGGCCATGATCCTTGATATGCACTATGAAATGGCAGTAAGGGCTGGCCTTCATTGTGCACCGCTTGCCCATGAAGCGATAGGTACAATCACAACCGGCGCTGTGAGGGTGAGTTTTGGGCATACCAATACGGAAAAAGAAGTAGAACAGCTGGTAAGGGCGATTACAGAAATTGCCGCCGGTTATAACGGGTAGGAGAAAAAACATGGTACTTTTAGGAACAATAGTGAACGGTGCCACCATCATCGCTGGCACATTAATAGGCTTGCTGCTGACCAAAATTCCCGAAAAGATCCGTACGACTGTCATGCAGGGGATTGCCCTGGCCGTCATGATCCTTGGTGTCCAAATGGCAATCCAGAGCGAAGAGTTTTTGATTGTCATCCTTAGTATCGTCCTCGGTGGGGTTCTCGGAGAGATATGGGACTTTGACGGTAAATTGAATGCCGCGGGAAACTGGCTTGAACAAAAACTTGGAGCAAGTGAACAGGGAAGTGTCGCCAAAGCGTTTGTGACTGCGACGCTGATTTTCGTCATTGGTGCTCTTGCCGTTCTCGGTGCATTGGACAGCGGACTGCGCGGCGATCACAGCATTTTATACACAAAAGCTCTCATTGACGGTTTTACAAGTTTGCTTTTGACGACGACATTCGGCATCGGGGTGTTATTTTCGGCTGTCCCAGTCGTTCTGTATCAGGGAGCGATAGCATTGTTCGCCGTACAGATTGAAAGGTGGGTCCCGGAAGCTCTGATGGATTCTTTCATAACGGAAATGACCAGTGTGGGCGGCATAATGATTTTTGCCATCGGCCTGAATCTATTGAATCTGACGTCGATTCGGGTTGCGAATTTTTTGCCGGGCATCCTTGTCACAGGAGTTTTTGTGACTGGCCTCTACTACTGGGAGACGATTGCTGCTGTCCTTCCTTTTCTTTCATAGTTGGCAAAACAAATGCGAGGCAGCTTTCTTTTCAATAGACTCTGTTAAACGCTGTTGATTTCCGATGCAGTTACCCGCTTCACGGTCTCCCGTTCTTTGCCGCGGGACGGGCGGTGAGCATCAGCCCGGTTAACCACGCGCCTGCGGGGTTATACCTGTACCGCTGCTTCAGACGGAGTCTCGCACACCTGCACCAGTCAACAATATCCTCTAACAAAGATTTTATTAAATAGTTAAACAAAAAATGCCACGCATTGACCCTGTGGATGACTCTCAGGGAATGCATGGCATTTTATTTATGCAAAGGCTCTGTTAAATGTTAGTGTTGATTTCCGTTGCAGGTACTCGCTTTCCGCGGGGCGGGCGGTGAGCCTCCTCGTCGCTCTGCTCCTGCGGGATCTCACCTGTCCCGCTAGTCCCGCAGGAGTCTCGCACCTTCCACTCCAATCAACTAGTGAGAAAATCAACATTGAGCTTTAACAAAGCCTATGCAAAAAAATGGAAACGCCGTCACTTTACACTGCGGGCAGCCATTCTGCTTTTCAGCTGGAGCCTTTCCATATTTTTTTTCTTCTGGATGATCTGGTCTGCTTCATACAGACTGTCGGCAATGCTCCGCGCCATTTTCATGACAAGGCTCAATCTTGTATTTTGCAGGACAAAAAACTCCATGAATCCGCTCACATTCACAATACCGGTAAGGTGGATGTCCCCTACATCTGGCAGTTCTTTGTTAACGCCCGCACCAGGTTTTACCGGGCCTTCTCCAAGTGTAATTACACCAACGCTCTTCAATCTTCCGAGGCAGGCATCTATTCCGATAATATAAGGCATAACCAGGTCTTTTTTAATATGTGTAAGTTTTTCATCAAGATTGACGGCATGAACCGGATCATCAAGCGTTCCGTAAACATGGAAATTAGCCGGCGCTTTTTCTTGCAGGAAAGTGCCGATCAATGGCCCGAGCGAATCGCCGGTGGAGCGGTCTGTTCCAATATTGACAATGGCAATCGGGCGCGGGGATTTGGATGGAATCATTTCTGCAATTTTGGCTGATAAAATTTGTACGGCATCCTCCTCATCATGATGGACCCGATAATAGTTCTCTTTTTTATTAAAAAGTTTAGGTTTGAGCGGCTTAAGATTCATAGGATTGCCTCCTCGGTAATAGTAGTAACAGTATACGGAAGAAATCGTAAATCTATACATAATAAAAGGGGCGAGCCGATATGCTGAGAGCCGGAATGAAATGGATGTTTTTGATCATGGGGACAATGATAGGTGCCGGATATGCTTCAGGCCGTGAAATCTGGCAATTTTTCGGCCATGAAAGCGGACTGGCTATCATCCTTTTCACGTTTTTTTTCATTGTAAGCTGCTTCGTCATCATGCGTATCAGCTTTGAAAAGCAATCCCATCATTACCTTCCTGTTCTTGAACATTTAATCGGCAAGCGGCTGACCGGTGTATATGATATTATGATTATTTTGTATTTATTTACGACCACCGTCGTGATGCTGGCGGGAAGCGGTGCGACACTGCAGACATTCAGCATGCCTTACTGGACAGGCGTCCTCATCCTTTGCCTGCTTCTCGTCTTCCTGTTCATCTGGGAAATAAAAGGTATCCTGAACATGAACAGTGTCATTTTGCCGCTCCTCATTCTTGGGCTTGTCGGCGTATTGCTTTCGTTCATCCTCTTAAACGGGGAACACTGGCAATTTGACTGGCAGCACCAGGGAAATTGGCCGTCCTCTTTCACCTTTACGGCCCTGAACATCCTTCCGTTGATTGCGGTGCTGTCTGCTATCGGAAGAGAAATGAAACATACCGGGGAAGTATACATTGCCAGCATCGGCAGCGGGCTTCTGCTCGGGTCTGTTTCGTACCTCTACAATCAGTCGCTTTTGCAGATCCAGGATATTATGTTCTATGAAATCCCCTTGTTTGCCGTGTTGGAACGATATCCTTATTTTATGGTCATCATCATGTCGATTCTTTTATGGTTGGCCATTTATACGACCGCAGCATCAGGTCTTTTAGGATTAATTTCCCGTTTTCAAAACGGTGTAAACTTACCGTCTTGGCTGCTTGCAAGCATTGTTTTAGTCCTCATGGTCCCTTTGACTTCGTTCGGTTTTGGAACCCTCGTTGCTGTTCTTTATCCTCTCTACGGAATTTTAAACTTGTACGTCATGGCTGCTATTTTGCTTTATCCAATACTTAACCACTACAAAACTTAACCATATCCTGCTAAAATAGGTTCTATTATATAAACTGCCGGGTTTACATTCCCGGGTACGGCATGCACCGCTTGATAGAAAAATAGTGTGGTACTGCGCGGTCATGTGGCAGATCATTCTTTAAGAACGGGGGTTATGAAGATGGACAAGAAGTTTGAGCTCAATGATGTCGTGGAGATGAAAAAGCCCCATCCATGCGGAAAAAATCGCTGGCAAATCATTCGTATGGGCATGGACATCCGTATTAAATGCCTCGGCTGTGAGCACAGTGTCATGATGCCGCGCCGGGAATTCAGCCGCAAGTTTAAAAAAGTGCTTGAACACCATGAGTCATAGAGAAGACAGAATAGCGAGAGAAGAGAGGAGCGCCGCTGTTGGAAAAGAAAACGGCATCCTGTCCACTGAACTGCTGGGATAATTGCGGGCTCACAGTTACAGTCGACAGGGGGAAAGTAACAAAAGTTGAAGGCGATCGGGAACATCCGGTTACAAAAGGAAAGATTTGCGGCCGCGGCAGAATGCTGGCGGAACGTGCCAACTCTGATAAGAGGATTTTGCATCCGCTGAAAAAGACGGACGGCAAATTTACAAGAATCGGCTGGGACCAGGCGCTGGATGAAATTGCATCACGCCTTTCGGCCGTTAAAAAAGAATACGGCACCACCGCAGTCCTGCACAGCCATGACTATGCCAATAACGGCCTGCTGAAAAATCTTGATTACCGTTTTTTTAACGGATTCGGCGGTGTGACTGAACTGGAAGGAAGCCTTTGCTGGGGAGCAGGTATCGAGGCACAGAAGCGGGACTTCGGAAATGCGTACAGCCATTCTCCGGAGGATCTTTTTAACAGTAAGACAGCCGTAATCTGGGGAAGGAACCCGGCCCGGACGAACTTGCACCTGCTTGTGAATTTAAAGAAAGCCAAAAAGCAGGGAATCCGGGTCATTGTCATCGATCCGATCAAAAATGAAACAGCAGCCGCAATTGCCGATCGATATATTTCTATAAAACCGGGGATGGACGGTGTGCTTGCTCTTGGTATATTAAAAGAAATGCTTCGGCTCGGCTTCGAGGACCGGTTATTCATTGAAGCTCATTCAATCGGTTTTGAAAACGTAGAAAACCTGCTGGCCGCTACAAGCCTTACCGAGCTTGCAGCAGCGGCGGAAGTAGAAGAAGCGGTTTTCACTGAGCTTGCCCGGGTGTATGCGGACAGGCCTGTAGCCACTTATTTTGGGCTCGGCTTGCAGCGGTATACAAACGGAGGCAATACGATCAGGGCAATCGATGCTCTCATTGCAGCAAGCGGAAATATCGGCATTGCAGGCGGAGGTGCCAACTTCGGCGGCCTTGGTGTCGGTGAAAGTTTTGATTTGCTTGCCATGACGCGCCCCGATTTGAAAAAGAAACGACGCGTCTTTTCAAGAATCAGTCAGGCTGAACAAATTTTAAAAGCAGCTGAACCGCCAGTGAAGCTGGCGGTGGTGTCACGAAGCAATCCGCTGGCCCAGCTTCCGGATACGAACCTGGCGGAAACTGCATTCAGGCAGATTGAAACCGTTGTGGTGATGGACAAGTATATGACGGACACGGCAGAACTGGCCGATTACGTCCTCCCTGTTGCCGGAGTATTCGAAGAAGAGGACATTTATTATGCCTCCATGTACCATGCCTACGCGAATTATGGGCCGAAGCTGTCCGAGCCTCCAGGTGAAGCGAAATCGGACCTCTGGATCTGGACTGAACTTTCCAGCCGGCTTGGATTCGGAAACTTATTTTCCTTCTCGATAGCCGAATTTTTGGAAATGGGACTCGGCAAACTTGTGGACAGGGGAATCACACTGGAGACGTTTAAAACGAATAAACGGGTGAAGCTTCCGGTTGATGATATCCCCTGGCAGGATCACATCTTCCATACACCTTCAGGGAAATACGAGTTTGCCAGTTTAAGAGATGCAAAAGAAGAGTTAAAGATTGACTATCCTTTTGAATCGGCGCAGAACCAGCCGGAACTTGCCAAACAGTATCCATATTCCTTGCTGTCAATCCACCCGCTCAGATCCAATCATTCCCAGTACTATCCGCTTATTGAAGGCATCCAGCGGGTCAAAGTGGAAGTGTCGGAAGACATTGTGAAGGATCGCCGCTTACAGCAAGGCGACCAGATCAGGGTGTTTAACAGCCGCGGCAGCATCACCGGCACGGTTTCCGTTCTGAAAGGCGGCCATCCCCGCACAATCAATATAGATGAAGGACAATGGAAAAAGTTTGGCGGCAGTGTCAACGCCCTGACATCAGCCAGACTGTCCGACAATGGAATGGGCAGCACATTTTACGATTGCCTTGTTCAGATTGAAAAAGTGGACGGCAAGTGATGCATATACCATATCGCAACCAAAAAAAACAAAAACACAGTGCCAGGCATTGACCCGCTGGATGACCTCCAGAGAATGCCTGGCACTTCTTTAATGCAAATGCACACGTTTGGTTCACAAAACAAACTCCTCCCCTCCAACATGCATCCAGCCCCGCGTCAAATTGAAAAAAGTCGAAATACAGTTGCGGTTTCCCGTTCATTTTGCATCAAAATGGAAGTAATGCGAAATACAGCAATGATTCACCGCTGCTCACCTCTCCAAACTAGAAGATAAACCCCCATCGTCGCAGCACACGAATCTCCCGTAATGCCCGCTCCTGAATGCTTGTATTTTTCAACAGTTGTCTCTATAATTGTGAAAGACTGTCATGTTTCGGAAATTAAGAGGAGTGAAAGAAATGGCATTGACTGCTGGCATTGTCGGCCTTCCGAATGTAGGAAAATCGACGCTGTTCAACGCGATAACCCAGGCGGGCGCTGAATCTGCCAATTATCCGTTTTGTACAATTGACCCGAACGTAGGAATAGTGGAAGTACCAGATGAGCGGCTGCAAAAGCTTACTGAAATGGTAGAACCGAAAAAGACGGTGCCAACCGCTTTTGAGTTTACAGATATTGCAGGAATTGTGAAAGGCGCCAGTAAAGGTGAAGGACTGGGGAACCAATTTTTATCCCATATCCGCCAGGTGGATGCGATTTGCCAGGTTGTCCGCGCTTTCCGTGACGATAACATCACCCATGTTTCCGGTAAGGTCGATCCCATCTCGGATATTGAGACGATCAATCTTGAGTTGATTCTTGCCGATATGGAAACAGTCGATAAGAGAATCGGCAAAGTTGAAAAAATGGCTAAGCAGAAAGACAAAGATGCAATGTTCGAATATGAAATCCTGAAAAAGCTGAAAGATGCATTTGAAGAGGAAAAAACCGCCCGCACCGTTTCATTTACGGACGAGCAAATGAAGCTTGTCAAACAGCTTCATCTCTTGACAATCAAGCCGATGCTTTATGTGGCGAACGTCGGTGAAGAGGATGTCGCTGATCCTTCTTCCAACCCGTATGTGCAGAAAATCCGTGAACACGCGGAAAAAGACAATGCGGAAGTCATCGTTGTCTGCGCAAAAATTGAATCCGAAATCGCCGAGCTTGAAGGGGAAGAAAAAGAAATGTTCCTTGAGGAACTCGGCATAGCCGAATCAGGGCTTGACCAGCTGATCAAGGCGTCATACAACCTTCTCGGACTTGGCACATATTTTACAGCCGGTGTCCAGGAAGTAAGGGCATGGACGTTCAAAAAGGGCATGAAAGCCCCGCAGGCAGCAGGCATCATTCATACGGACTTCGAGCGCGGCTTCATCCGGGCCGAAACCGTTTCATATGATGATCTTATTGCTGCCGGTTCAATGGCTGCCGCCAAAGAACAGGGCAAGGTCCGCCTTGAAGGGAAAGATTATATCGTCAAAGATGGCGATGTCATCCACTTCCGTTTCAACGTCTAGTAAAATCATTTTTGGCTCATATAACTAACGCACCTTTAAAATTGCAAAAATGATAGCAGGTTATTCTGGAGATTGCCCGTTCCTTTCCGCTGCAATCCACTCAGTTGTAAAATAATAAGTTTGCAAAAACTGATGAACAACTTTGATATGATGCACATCTCCACTGTGAATAGTTAAGGAAAACCGATCAGCACCCTTTCTTAGAAGGACTGTTCTTTTCATTCAAACGGATCAGGATTGCTTGTTTTTATACAAACCACGTGTTGAATAAAATAAAAGCGGGACATCTGTTCACGAGCAAGTTGATTGGAGCGGAAGGGGCTCGACTCCTGCGGGAATAGCGGGACAGCTGAGACCCCGCAGGCGCGTCAGCGACGAGGAGGCTCAGCGCCCGCCCCGCGGAAAGCGAGCCCCTGCAGCGGAAATCAACTTCCCGTCAAAAGTGCAAGGGTTGAAGATCAAATTCCTTTCTTAAACTAGATAATCTGAGCGTATCAATGGTTTCCATTTGATGTATTTACGCTGTTTGGCGAATGATCAACAACAAATTTTACAGAGTCCTGGCAAAAGAAAAAAGGGCTGAATCATACCATGGGGTTGTCTTTCACAATCCTTTTTGGTACAATACTATATTGTGAGTAATTAGCGAATTGCTCCTTGCTCCGTTACGGAGCCGTTTAGTCCAAAAGGAGGTGAAAAAGATGCGTAAATATGAAATCATGTACATCATCCGCCCGAACATCGAAGAAGAAGCACAAAAAGCGCTTGTTGAGCGTTTCAATGGCATTCTTGCTGACAATGGTGCGGAGGTTGAAAAGACAACTGAAATGGGAAAGCGCCGTCTCGCATATGAGATCAACGACTTCCGTGAAGGTTTCTACATGCTTCTGAACGTGTCTTCAAACAATGAGGCGATCAACGAATTCGAACGTCTTGCACGTATTAACGAAGACATGCTTCGCCATATCGTTGTAAAAGAAGAAGAGTAATAGCAATTAGGGAGGGGTTCTGATGCTTAATCGCGTCGTTCTTGTGGGCAGATTAACTAAAGACCCGGAATTGCGTTACACCCCGAGCGGAGTGGCCGTGGCGAACTTCACACTTGCTGTGAACCGTCCTTTCACCAACCAGCAGGGGGAGCGCGAAGCCGACTTTATCAATTGCGTCATCTGGCGCAGGCAGGCTGAAAATGTGGCGAACTTCCTTAAAAAGGGAAGCCTCGCAGGTGTGGACGGCCGCATTCAAACACGAAACTTTGAAGGCCAGGATGGCAAAAGAGTATTCATGACTGAAGTGGTGGCTGAAAGTGTCCAATTCCTTGAGCCGAAAGGAAGCGGCGGAGGCCCTTCAACAGGTGGCAGCCAATATGGGGGCCCGCAAGGACAAGGTCAGAACCCGTTTAATAATAACAATAACAACAATAGAAAAAATGAAGGCTATACGAAAATGGATGACGATCCATTCTCCGGAGACGGTCAGCCGATCGATATCTCCGATGATGATCTCCCATTTTAATACGCCTTTTCATACGGAAAACGGAAAAGAAAGGAAGGTGTAGCAAATGGCAGGACGTCGTGGACGCGGTAAACGCCGGAAAGTGTGTTTCTTCACTTCAAACGGCATTACCCACATCGATTACAAAGACGTGGATCTTCTTAAAAGGTTCGTATCAGAACGCGGCAAGATTCTTCCTCGTCGTGTGACAGGAACTTCTGCAAAGTACCAGCGCAAATTGACTATCGCAATCAAGCGCGCTCGTCAAATGGCACTGTTGCCGTACGTGACCGATTAATTTTAAATCAAGAAAGCACAGTAGGGGAAGACTCTATTGTGCTTTTTCTTTTTAAGGAAAGTATAAAATTTTAGCGTTGAGGATTTAAAGCCAAAAGGGATTCGTCCAGCTCCAGGCGCCTGCGGCTATCGTCATAAGCTGGTGCCTTGCGCATTTCGATTGTCCAGCTGCGAGCCCTAGCGGCTAACGTCATAAGCATTGCCGCCCCATGAAGGGGAAAAGCGCCCTTCCTGGTACGGCCCTGCTTATGCGTACGCCGCTGACCAAGGGCTCTCCGCATTTCTGGATGTTCGGCTGCGAGCCAGGACCTCGCCATGCATGAAAAAAGGAGTTCCGGCGTGAAAGCCGGGTTGAACGGCGTGAAACAGCTGCTCCGGCGTGAAAGTTGGACTCTACGGCATGAAATATGGGAGATTACGCGTGAAACGGTGAGAGTTTGGCGTGAAAGAACCCGGATGCCGCGCGAAAGCGCAGCCCCTGATTGCAGTTGTTCGTAAACGGCGTGAAAAGCCGGGGATATAGCGCGAAGGAACAGTCATCTGGCGAGAAATGCGAAGAAAAGTAATAGTCTTTTTATAAAATGAGACAAATCCGGCAGGTTATCGGGCCTAAATGGTTTGAGTGATCCTGTATATGAGAATATAGCCCGGTTTTGGCCGTCAGCTTGCTTGAAACGGTGGAAGAACGTGCAACGGGGTACTCAGGCTGTGCTGGCATCATATTGGGATGTGGATCGGCTGCTCCACTCCGGGAGGGAAAAGAGCCTCATTGCTGATACCCCCGCATATGCGTACGCCGCTAAGCGTACGCCTTGCGCATTTGTTTTTTTCGGGGCAGCCTCTTCCAAAATCAATCCTAATTTTTCGTAAGTTGAAACATGGGAGAGAAAAACATAAAATAAGATAAGGTTTCGTATATGATGGTATCATGAGATGACTAAGAATATTAGTATAGATGTCAGCGGTTGAATGACAGGATCCCTCAAATCTTGTTCGCTGCAATGATCGATCTATCCATATAGAAGGTGAAAAAGTGAAATCAACGAGAGTTTTGACTGAAGGTGCTGTCCTGCTGGCCATATACGCGGTGCTGCTTGGACTTTCCCTGTATTTGCCGGTGGTCGGCCCTTTTCTGATCGTTATGCTTCCTGTCCCATTTGTCGTATATGTCGTGCGGCATGATTTGAAAGCGGGTATATTTTTTGGCCTGCTGGCACTCGTTATTACCGCCCTCATCGGAACCGTCCTTTCCTTGCCGGCAACGTTTTTATTCGGCAGTGCCGGCCTGGTGATGGGCTATCTGTATAAAAAAGAACAAAGCGCCTTCTCTGTACTGATTGGCGGCACCCTTGCCTATATCGCCGGCCTTGTGCTCACGTACGCCCTTAGCACCCTGCTTTTCAACTTGAATCCGATTGAAGAAGTGAAAATGACGCTGGAAGGTTCGATGGAAATGACGGAGGGCATGCTGTCCTCACTTGGGCAGGATGCTGAAGAGCAGATGGAAATGCTGAAGGAATCGTTTGAACTGATGCAGTATTTGCTTCCAACGGTGATTGTGACCCTCGGCATCATCCTTGCGGTCCTGACACAGTCGGTATCTTCGATGGTGTTGAAAAGGCTGAAGTACAGTCCTTCGGTATGGCCGCCTTTTCGGGAATGGCGCTTTCCGAGAAGCTTGATCTGGTACTATTTACTGGCCGCTGTGTTAATGATGGTCGGCCTGGAAACAGGTTCCGCCGTTTATGTAGCTGTGCTCAATGTTTACATGCTTCTGCAGTTCATCATTACGGTTCAAGGGTTTTCATTCATTTTTTTCTATTTCCATGCCAAAAACATGTCAAAAGGTGTGCCGATCGTAATCGTGATTTTTTCCTTTTTGCTTCCAGCAATACTCCTTTATCTTGTTCGAATCTTAGGTATAATTGACTTAGGTTTCGATTTGCGAAAAAAATTCAGGGAGCAGTGAAATAAGGTTTACCAATTCGTGTAGGAGCTGACGTTATGTCAAATTTTATCCGCGATAAATGGCTGAGCTATCCGATGTTCATCCTTATGGCCGTGGCCCTTCTTCTTTCAGGGGTTGTCATTTTTTACAACTGGGTACTGGGCATCGGAGCCATCGTGTTGACAGCATTTCTCATCTATCTCACATTTCAGGCTGAATTGGCCTTCCAAAAAGATATGGATGAATATATTTCCACTATCTCCCACCGGGTCAAAAAAGTGGGCGAAGAAGCGCTGATGGAGCTGCCTTATGGGATTGTGCTGTACAATGAAACCAATCAAGTAGAGTGGACCAACCCTTATATGGCCTCTCTATTTGATGAGGATACCATAATCGGCTATTCGATCGAGGATCTTTCAGATTCGCTCCCTCCGTCACTGGATGGAAGCAAGGAATCTGTGATCATCCCGCTTTTCAATCGGCAGTTCCGCGTCAACATCAAGCCTGAGGAACGGCTCCTTTATTTCTTTGATGTAACCGAACAGGTCAAAATGGAACAGCTGTATGAAAAAGACCAGTCTGTCCTGGCAATCATTTTTCTTGATAATTATGATGAAGTGACACAGGGTATGGGGGATCAGGTCAAAAGCAATATCAACAGCCAGATGACCTCCATTTTGAATCAGTGGTCGATGGAAAAAGGGATATTCCTGAAGAGGACATCTTCGGACCGGTTTTTTGCTGTCATGAATAAGGAAATTCTTCAGGAACTGGAAAAAACGAAATTTGATATTTTGGATGAGGTAAGGGAAATGACCAGCAAACAAAATTTGCCCCTTACGCTCAGCATCGGGATCGGGACCGATTCACCGTCGTTGCCGGAACTGGGTGTATTGGCCCAATCAAGCCTTGACCTTGCGCTCGGCCGCGGCGGCGACCAGGTTGCCATCAAGCAGGGCAACGGCAAAGTCAAATTTTACGGGGGCAAAACAAACCCTGTCGAAAAGCGGACGAGAGTCAGAGCCCGGGTTATTTCCCATGCATTGCGGGAACTGATCCTTGCGAGTGACAAAGTGTATGTAATGGGCCATAAATATCCCGATATGGATGCGATCGGAGCGGCGATCGGTGTATTGAAAATCGCTGAGGCCAATCATAAACAAGGCCATGTCATCATTGATGAAAATGAACTTGATACCGGCGTTTCCCGGATGATGGAGGAAATCCAGGGCCAGGAGGAATTGTGGAGCCGGTTTATCAGCCGTGAACAGGCGCTCGAAGAACAGACGGATAATACGCTGCTCGTCGTCGTCGATACACATCGTCCATCGCTTGTCATAGAAGAGAAGCTGCTGAATAAAATTGAGCATGTTGTCGTCATCGACCATCATCGCCGCGGTGAGGAATTCATCAACAATCCGGTACTTGTATACATGGAGCCTTACGCATCCTCAACGGCTGAACTTGTAACGGAATTGCTCGAGTACCAGCCAAAGAATTTGAAACTCAATATGCTTGAATCCACGGCTCTCCTTTCCGGGATCATCGTCGATACGAAGAGCTTCACGCTCCGGACGGGCTCGCGCACCTTTGATGCAGCTTCCTACTTACGGGCGCACGGAGCCGATACAGTCCTTGTCCAGAAGTTCCTGAAGGAAGATCTGAGCCAGTATGTAAAACGGTCCAAGCTTATTGAACGGTCTTACTTATACAAAGACGGAATTGCCATCTCCAGGGGTACGGAAGAACTGAAATTCGGGCAGGTATTGATTGCCCAGACGGCGGATACGCTGCTCACCATGAACGGGGTTCAGGCTTCATTTGTCATCTCCAGGCGGGATGATAATGTGATCGGCATAAGCGCTCGATCCCTCGGTGATGTGAATGTCCAGGTCATCATGGAGAAACTGAATGGCGGCGGCCACTTGACCAATGCCGCCACCCAGCTTGAAGATATAATGATAGAAGAGGCAGAAACCATGCTTAAAAGCGCAATCGATGACTATCTTGAAGGGGGAGAAGAAGAATGAAAGTAATTTTTTTGAAAGACGTAAAGGGACAGGGAAAAAAAGGTGAAGTGAAGGAAGTATCAACCGGTTACGCCCAGAATTTTCTCCTTAAAAAAAATTATGCGGTTGAAGCGACGAAGGCAAACGTAAGCAAGCTTGAAGGCCAGAAGCAAAAGGCTGCCAAAGAAGCACAGGAAGAGCTTGGACAAGCCAAAGAGCTGAAGGATACACTTGAAGAACTGACAGTTGAACTTAAAGCAAAATCGGGTGAAGGCGGCCGGCTGTTCGGTTCCATCACGAGCAAACAAATTGCTGAAGACTTGAAGAAAAACCACAAAATCAAAATTGATAAACGCAAAATTGAGCTTAATGAACCGATTCGTTCACTGGGATACACGAATGTTCCAGTCAAGCTGCACAGCGACGTGACAGCGACACTGAAGGTGCATGTGAGTGAACAGTAATCAGGCATTCCGGGGAGAGGAGCAAAAGGTATGAGCGATTTATTTGCCGACCGCACCCCTCCGCATAACATAGAAGCGGAGCAGGCGGTTCTCGGTGCTGTTTTTCTGGAAGCGGCCGCGTTGACGAGCGCTTCAGAGATTCTGATCCCTGAAGATTTTTACCGGGCAGCACATCAAAAGATATACAACGTAATGCTTGACTTATCCGAAAAAGGCGAGCCGGTTGACCTTGTCACCGTCACGTCAGAGCTTTCAGACCACAACTTGCTCGAAGAAGTCGGCGGCGTCTCTTATTTAAGCGACCTGGCCGGGGCAGTCCCGACTGCCGCCAACGTCGAGTACTATGCCAAGATTGTCGAGGAAAAATCGATTCTCAGGCGCCTGATCAGAACGGCAACAACAATTGCCACCGATGGCTATACAAAAGATGATGATGTCGAGGCGCTCCTGAACGAGGCCGAAAAAAGCATCCTGGATGTGTCGCAGCGCAAAAATACAGGTGCCTTCCAGGCCATCAAGGATGTTCTTGTCGACGTCTATGATAACATTGAAATGCTTCATAACCGGACGGAAGATGTGACGGGTATCCCGACCGGCTTCGCGGATCTTGACCACATGACGGCAGGATTCCAGCGCAACGATTTGATCATCGTGGCAGCCCGTCCATCGGTTGGTAAAACGGCATTCGCGCTTAATATCGCTCAGAATGTCGCCACCAAGACAGATGAGAACGTTGCGATTTTCAGCCTTGAGATGGGCGCTGAGCAGCTTGTCATGAGGATGCTGTGTGCAGAAGGGAATATTGATGCAACAAGGCTCAGGACCGGCAAGCTGACCCCTGATGACTGGCAGAAGCTGACGATGGCAATGGGAAGCTTATCGAATGCCGGTGTATACATTGATGACACCCCCGGCATCAAAGTCGGCGATATCCGGGCCAAATGCCGCCGCTTGAAGCAGGAAAAAGGGCTTGGCATGATCCTGATTGACTATTTGCAGCTGATCCAGGGGAACGGCCGAAGCGGCGAAAACAGGCAGCAGGAAGTTTCCGAAATTTCCCGGGCATTGAAAGGACTTGCCAGGGAGCTTGAAGTCCCTGTCATCGCCCTGTCCCAGCTTTCCCGCGGTGTGGAATCGCGCCAGGATAAACGGCCGATGATGTCCGATATCCGTGAGTCCGGAAGTATCGAGCAGGATGCCGACATTGTCGCATTCCTGTACCGAGATGACTATTATGACAAAGAAAGTGAAAACAAGAACATCATTGAAATCATTATCGCAAAACAGCGTAACGGCCCGGTCGGAACCGTTGAGCTTGCGTTTGTAAAAGAATATAACAAGTTCGTCAATCTCGAACGGCGCCATCAGGAAAATGAGATTCCTTCCGGTGCGTAAACCGCCTCTTGCAGGCGGTTATTTTTTTGTACTGTGGAGATAATGGGATTGTTTCCTGTATGAGTTTCGTGCAATTTAGTGCCAGGCATTCTCTAGGGGTCATCCAGTGGGTCAATGCCTGGCACTTTTCGCGTATAGGCTAGTTTTAAGTGGCAGGAATAAAAGCGAACATAATTAATGTATGTATTAATAATGTTCGTATTTTATTGACTTTATTGCACTAAATTGATACACTGAATGTGGATTTTAACTGAAATTAAAGAACGAGAATAACAGCGGAGGTGCGGTACATGTCTTCAGTAGTAGTTGTCGGCACGCAGTGGGGAGATGAAGGAAAAGGGAAGATCACCGATTATTTATCCGAAAATGCGGAAGTGGTCGCGCGCTATCAGGGTGGAAATAATGCGGGCCATACCATTGCATTCAGTGGGAAAACGTATAAACTTCACTTGATTCCATCAGGTATTTTTTATGAAGATAAAGTATGTGTGCTCGGAAATGGCATGGTCATCGATCCAAAAGCGATCATTAAGGAGCTTGAATATCTTCATAACGAAGGAGTTAATACAGACAACCTCCGCATCAGCAACCGGGCGCATGTCATTTTGCCTTATCATCTTAAGCTTGATGAAGTTGAAGAAGAGCGGAAAGGCGCCAACAAAATCGGTACAACCAAGAAGGGGATCGGCCCTGCATATATGGATAAAGCGGCCCGAAACGGAATCAGGATTGCCGATTTGCTGGATCGGGCGGAATTTGAACGGAAGCTTGCTGAAAACCTCAAGGAGAAAAACCGCCTCCTGGAAAAATTTTATGAAACAGAAGGGTTCAAAATCGAAGACATCCTTGATGAATATTACGAATATGGGCAGCAGATTGCCCGCTATGTCACCGATACATCAGTTGTATTGAACGATGCACTTGACGGAGGACGCCGGGTCCTTTTTGAAGGGGCTCAGGGAGTCATGCTCGATATCGACCAGGGCACATATCCATTTGTGACTTCCTCAAATCCGATCGCTGGCGGCGTGACGATAGGATCTGGTGTCGGGCCTACAAAAATCAATCATGTTGTAGGGGTTTCAAAAGCTTATACAACAAGGGTCGGCGATGGTCCTTTCCCGACTGAACTGAATGACGAAATCGGGAATCAAATTCGGGAAGTCGGCCGTGAATACGGAACCACGACAGGTCGTGCCCGCAGAGTCGGCTGGTTTGACAGCGTCGTCGTCCGCCATGCCCGCCGTGTAAGCGGAATAACCGATCTGTCACTCAACTCGATCGATGTCCTGACAGGTATTGAAACATTGAAAATATGCACAGCTTATAAATATAAAGGGGAAATCATCGAGGAATTTCCGGCAAGCCTGAAAGTCCTTGCTGAATGTGAACCTGTTTATGAAGAACTGCCGGGGTGGGAAGAGGATATTACAGGTGTCCGCAATTTAAGCGAACTTCCTGCCAATGCCCGCCATTATATTGAACGGATTTCCCAGCTGACAGGCATTCCGCTTTCCATTTTCTCTGTCGGACCGGACCGGAGCCAGACAAATATGGTCCGCAGTGTGTATGCAAACGACTAAAATAAGGTAAATACAGATTGTGAAAAAAGGCTGCCGCTGCTTTAAAAGGCAGCCTTTTTTCATTGGAAAGTATAAGTTGTCATCACGGAGTATGTTGATGCAATGGCCAATTTAAAGAATAGTGATAATGGCAGCTGCGCACCTGTCTTCGCCAATCGGCGTATTTTCTTTATATGGAATTCTGCAGTTATAAAAAATAATGGAAGTATTTCAGATTTTTAGTTGCGCAGCTACCAGGTTATGTGCTAATATAATTTTTGTTGTTAACGAGCCATTAGCTCAGTTGGTAGAGCATCTGACTTTTAATCAGAGGGTCGGAGGTTCGAGTCCTCCATGGCTCACCATGAAGGCCCCTTGGTCAAGTGGTTAAGACACCGCCCTTTCACGGCGGTATCAGGGGTTCGAATCCCCTAGGGGTCATACATTAAAAAAGATGGGATGTGAAGCAGCCTGGTGCTGTATTACGTTCCATCTTTTTTGTTTTCTATGTGGGGCACTGAATGCAGATTCAGTGCCTGTAATGAGGCAGGAAACGGAAATAGGGGCACTGAATGCAGATTCAGTGCCTGTAATGAGGCAAGAAACGGAAATAGGGGCACTGAATGTTGATTCAGTACCATACCTATAATATCCTCTAAAGAGTAAATATAGTCTTAGAAGCGATCAGAGACACCAACAATTCTCCATTCAGCACTGTCTCTCATTCTACTCACGCAACAACAAAGGATCGTAATTACGCACTCTTCCTCTATATGCAATCGAACACCAAATTCAATCCCGCATGGGAGGCTGAACTTCCCCCTCACCCACCATCCGACACTTTTTTACAAAATCCCCACTTCCAAACTAAACCTAACAGAAAAAGGAAGATAGCCCCAGGGGTTTATTACAGAACCATTACAAAACCCACCACTTTTTGGAACGTATACTACAATTCTGTTACAGAAGGCTCAATTTCTTCACTAGTCTATTAAATTATGATAATTTAAAATGGCGTGTTAATAAAATAATTATATTTTAAAAGCAATAGAGAGAAAGAACTAAAAATGTTTGTAGGGGGAGAACCGTGTTAGTACAGGATCGACCGAACGTACAGTCTAAAAAAGTGAAAAAAGCAGGCAGCCGGATTGGCGGAATGGTGGCGAAATCTGTTGCCGTACTGACAGCAGCAGCCATTTTATCCTTTAATTCAGCATCAGCAGAAGAAAACATCCAGACCGTCTACCATATTTATCTTGGTGAAACCAAGGTAGGAACAGTCGATGAAAAGTCTGTGGTAGATGAAGTAGTGGAAGAGAAAGCGGAAGCTCTGAAGGAAAAGTACCCTGATCTCGAATTTTCATACGGAAATCAGGTGACGATTGTTCCGGAAAAGACGTTTCGTGCCCAGTTTCATAATGAGACGGTAGAAAAAGCACTTGATGAGTCGCTGGCTGTAAAAGCCTCTGCCTTTGCCATTAAAGCTGGGGACGAAATCGTCGGCTATGTAAAAGATGAAAAAGCGGCGAAAGAAGTCATCCGCCAGTTGACACTTCAGTTTACCAGTGAAGAAGAACTGAAGATTTACGAAGCAGTCCAAAACGGAGAGAAAGATATTTCGGATTCCACTATTAAAGATATCCGTTTTTCCGTTGAACCAAACATCGAAAAAGGATTTTCTTTACCTGGAGATATTATGACAGTGGAGGAAGCCCTTCAGCAGCTTAAAACGGGGAAAGTGGTAGAAAAAACCCATTCTATTCGGGAAGACGAAGTGCTTGTCAATATTGCGGAACAATATGAACTATCTTTGAAGCAGCTGCTGACACTTAATCCGGAAATCACGGAGGACAGCCTTCTCCATATCGATGACAAAGTAAACGTAACGGCAAAATCACCTTTCATTAATGTCATCGTAGAGAAAGAAAAAGATGTGAATGAAAAAATCCCTCATAAAGTCGAAATCGTTAAAGATGAAGATATGTACAAAGGTGAGACCAAAGTAAAACAAGAAGGATACGATGGCGAGAAAAAAGTGCGGTATCTTCTTGTTGAAGTAAACGGCCAAAATACTAAAAAAGAAATCCTGGCAGAAGAAACGGTAAAAGAAAAAAAGGATAAAATCCTGATTAAAGGAACGAAAGTGATGCCGTCACGCGGGACAGGCACCTTTACCTGGCCGGCTGTCGGCGGTACGGTAACAAGCAAAATGGGTTACCGGTGGGGCCGGGAGCATAAAGGCATCGATATTGCCGGCGTCAGTAACAGAACGATAAAGGCTGCGGACAACGGCAAGGTCGTATATGCAGGTAACAGTGGTGCATATGGAAATAAAGTAATCATTGACCATAACAACGGCTATCGGACTTTATATGCCCACCTCAGTTCCATATCAGTCAGTGTCGGTGATACCGTACCGCGCGGCTCGAAAATCGGAGTCATGGGCTCAACCGGAAGATCCACAGGTGTCCACCTTCATTTTGAGGTTACCAAAAATGGTGCACTGAAAAATCCATTAGACTTTTTCTAATAGCATGAGAACCTTCGGCTGCAGCCGGAGGTTCTTTTCATACGGATATACGATAGGATGATTCTCTCTTTTTTGAAAAGCTATGCTCCCTGTTTAAACAGCGCATGAAACAGCTTCAAAAACAGGAGTGAAATCCGCAGGGCCCTTATTAAGGCTCTCAGCCAATCGAACCCCTGCAGTGGGAGGTCTGTCAGTCTGCCTGGTCAATTCGGGTTGATCCTGTTTAAAAAAAGGCCGAAAATCAATAATAAGGTCCAGCATAAACTATCACGCTGAAGAAAATATGTTAATAAACTATGGCATGGCAGAAATTTGCGAAAAGAAACGTGTTTATGGAACAGGCAGACAGGATAGTAATATATATCTTATGCACTTTTTGAATAACTGGGTTCTGCAAGAAAAACGTCCGCTTCCTGAAAAAGTCAAAAGATGCTTTCATGCACATGACATGATAAAGTATAAGAGTGGACTTTTTATCGCAGAAAGATGAAAAGGAGAGACAGACAATGGACAAACATATATTAGTCGTTGATGATGAGCAGCCAATCGCAGACATTTTGCAATTCAATCTTGAAAAAGAGGGGTTCGAGGTGACCTGTGCCTACGATGGCGATGAAGCACTCCAGAAGGTTGAGGAAGTGAAGCCCGACCTTATTTTGCTGGATATTATGCTTCCGCAAAAAGATGGTATGGAAGTGTGCCGCGAAATCCGTAAAAAATATGAAATGCCGATCATCATGCTGACCGCCAAGGACTCGGAGATCGATAAAGTGCTTGGCCTTGAACTCGGAGCAGACGACTATGTGACAAAACCGTTTTCTGCACGTGAACTGATTGCCAGGGTCAAGGCGAATCTGCGCCGCCATCAGCAAGAAGAAGACAATGGAAGCGATGACACGAACGAAATTGAAATCGGTTCCCTTGTCATTCACCCTGATGCGTATGTCGTATCCAAGCGCGGCGAAACGATTGAGCTCACCCACCGTGAATTCGAACTGCTTCATTATCTCGCCAAGCATATCGGCCAGGTCATGACCCGTGAGCATTTATTGCAGACGGTCTGGGGATATGATTATTTCGGCGACGTCCGGACAGTTGATGTCACCGTCCGGCGCCTGAGGGAAAAAATTGAGGATAACCCGAGTCACCCGGCATGGATCGTGACCCGGAGAGGGGTAGGCTATTATCTCCGCAATCCTGAACAGGAGTAAGATTACATGAGAAAAATCGGTTTCTTTAAATCGATTCATTTTAAGTTCATTCTTATTTATACGCTGTTGATCCTGATCGCCATGCAGGTCATCGGCGTTTATTTTGTGCGCGAACTTGAAGATAGTTTAATGAATAACTTTGATGAATCGCTGCGGGAGCGGTCGCAGATGCTCGCTTCCTCTGTTGAGCAGGAAATGACGAAGGATCGTTCCGCAGAAGACAGTAAAACATTAGAAGAGGATATCCGCAGTTTGCTTAGTGATATACAATCCGATAACGTCCTTGAAGTCCAGGTGATCGATACCAATCAGCGTGTTGTGGGTACATCGAATCCTTACAAGCAATCGTTTGTCGGAAAGCGGACAACAGAGCGGATGGTCGATATTGCACTTGTTTCCGGCCAGGGCGATACGCGAAGGCTTCTTGACCGGGGACAGCGTCTGACCGCGAGAACGATGCCTGTTAAATCAAACGGGTCGGTACTTGGTGTCATCTATCTTGTCGCTTCTATGGAAGAAATTTATGATGAAATGAACCAGATCAATGGTATTTTTGCCACTGGAACGCTCATTTCGATGCTGATCACAGCATTGCTCGGCATTTTTCTGGCGCAGACGATCACAAGGCCGATATCAGATATGAAACGGCAGGCACGAGTCATGGCCCGCGGAGACTTCTCACGTAAAGTCAAAGTGTATGGGGACGATGAAATTGGGCAGCTTGCCCTTACCTTCAACGATTTGACTACAAAGCTGAAGCTCGCCCAGGATATGACCGAAGAAGAGCGGAAAAAATTAAGCTCTGTTCTCGCTCATATGACCGATGGCGTCATTGCTGCTGACAGGCAGGGACACGTCATTTTAATGAATAATCAGGCTGAAAAAATGCTGCATGTTTCACGTGAAACAACAATTGGTGAATCGCTGTTATCCATTCTTCCAATCGAGTCGGACATTTCACTTGAAAATATTTATGAAGATGACGATTCGCTTATTTTTGATTTTTATACCGGCAAGGATGAGGAATCGATCATCCGTGCAAACTTCTCGATTATTCAAAATGAACACGGCTATCCGAATGGTTTTATGACTGTATTATATGATGTTACAGAGCAGGAGAGGATTGAACAGGAACGCCGTGAATTTGTTGCTAACGTTTCACATGAATTAAGGACGCCGCTGACAACGATGAAAAGTTATATCGAAGCCCTGACTGATGGGGCATGGCAGGATAAAGAGATCGCACCGCGCTTCCTCGGTGTCACTCAGACGGAAACAGAGCGGATGATCCGGCTTGTCAATGACTTGCTGCAGCTGTCCAAGCTTGATAGTAAAGATATCAAGCTGAATTTAAACCGTGTCAATTTCACGCCTTTTTATCACGGCATTATTGACCGGTTCGAATTATCGAAAGCTCAAAATGTTTCGTTTGAGCGGATCATTCCGGATGAGAACTTATATGTTTATATAGATGCGGACCGGGTAACCCAGGTCATTGATAATATCATTTCAAACGCCTTGAAATATTCTCCTGAAGGCGGAAAAGTCACGTTCAAGCTTATTCATAATCCGACGGATATCCAGATCAGTATTAAAGACCAGGGAATGGGGATTCCAAAGGATAACTTATCAAAGGTATTCGAACGTTTCTACCGTGTTGACAAGGCGCGCTCCCGCAAAATGGGCGGAACTGGCCTCGGACTTGCTATTGCAAAGGAAATCATCCAGCTTCATGGCGGAAGGATCTGGGCAGAAAGTGAAGAGGGGAAAGGGACAGCCATTAACTTTGTCCTTCCTCTTGAGAGAGATCGCGAGGATGATGTGCTATGACAAGAAAAAACCTCGAAACAATGAAGACGGTAGCGCTTACCCTCCTGGTCATCTTGAGTGTTGTATTAACGTACAGCATTTGGACATACCAGCCTGAATATGAAAGGATTCCAAATGCTGAATATCTCCAGGACGTGAGCATTGCCGATAAACGGTATCCAAGCCAGCTGATCAGGCCTTCCTCCGTTATGCTGAATACAGGCGGGCACCATTATGGGTTAATGGATCAATCCCTTGTGAACAAACTGTACCGGGAGATGCAAAACTGGACGTTTCACCAGCTGTATCCGCTCGAAATAACGGACCAGGATGTTTTCAATAAAAAAATTGACCGGAACAATACACTTGAAATCATTTTTCCTACGGAGATTCCACTCGGTGTTTTTGAAAGAATCTTTACGTTTTCGGCAGATTTAAAAGCATCCCACGCATTTGACCGGGTCATTATTGATTATTCCGTGGCAGAAGACAGCCAGCCCGAAGCGTTTTTCGTGTCGTATGATACTCAGAATGTTTACGGGGCAAAGTTGAGCAATTTGAACCTTGAGTACTTGATCAATACGTTTACTAAAGTGACAGGGGACTATAAGCCGCATTTCTTGCAGACCATCTCGGAACAAAAGGAATTTTTCTTGCCGGCTGAAGACGTCCGATTGAAATCATACACCTTTTTCACAGATAAGCTGAACCCGGATTTGTTCAGCGAAGCGCTGTTCAGCAATAAGAACCTTGTGAAAAATTATAAAAAAGATATCGGGGAACAGACGTACACCGACGGCACCCGCGCGCTCGAAACGTTACAGGAAAACAGCCTGATGCGGTTTCAAAACCAGGTGCCGTCGGCAGGCCTGCAAAAAGATCCCGCCGAACTCGTGCTTGACAGTGTCGAGTTTGTCAATGACCATGCCGGCTGGGTGGATACGTACTATTTATTTGATTGGACAACCCTTCAAAATGAAGCGGAGTTCCGTCTGTATCTGGCCCACTATCCTGTTTTCGATGTTTCTCCAGTTATCAGGGAAAATCAATCTATTGAAACAGCAGCTTTAAGCCTGTCCTGGAACAATGAGGGAGTGAACCGCTATACAAGGCCGCTTCTATACTTGCAAGGCGACCCGCTTGAAAATGAAACAGCTGATATCACACTGCCATCCGGACAAAAGGTGATCGAGGCACTGGAGAAAAGGCAGGGATTTGACTCGGAAATGATCGAGGATATTAAAATTGGATTTGCGCTGGATGATAAAGTGCCGGAAGTTCTCCTTTTCAAGCCCGCATGGTTCATCCGTTTCAACGGCAGATGGGAACAGGTATCCATGAAAGAGGAATCAGGCGGGGAGGGTATAAAAATTGGATTGGAATAAAACAAAAACCATTTTTATATTGTCTTTCCTCGTTCTGAATGTTTTCCTGACCTTCCAGCTTATTGAAAAAATCAATAAATCGCAGCTGGACCAGGTGACTGAATCCACCATCGAGGAACAGTTGGAAGAGGAGGACATCACGTATCCGGCGATTCCGAAAAATAACGAAATCAAGCAATATATAAGCGGGAAAAGCAAAAAATTCACCCCTGATGAACTGGGTGACCTCGACGGGCAGAATATCAACATCAGGAACGAAACGATGATCATGTCCACCTTTGAAGAACCAGTGCAGTTTTCGGAAGAAATGAGCGATGAGGAATTGCGGGCACTTATGGAAAACAATGTCATGCACGGTGAAGATTATACGTATTGGGGCCATGATGAATCGAATAATGTTCTTATGTTCTTTCAGACATATAAAAACAGTACGATTTACTTTAATAAAAACGGGATGGTCCTGATGGAATTGAATGAGGATAATGAAATTACCCGTTATTATCAGACCTATCTGGTCGATCTTGAAGAAATGGACGTGGAGGAACAGAGCATCCTGCCTGCAATTAAGGCCATCGAAAACCTCTATCGGAAATACATGCTTCCTTCTGGCAGTGAAATCACACATATCAGTATGGGGTATTACACGCTTGTCCCACTTTCAGGAGGTGGCCAGGTGGTGGCCCCTACATGGCATATAAGGCTAAAAGAGGGAAAAAGCTTTTTTGTCAATGCAGTTGAAGGGCAAGTCATTGAAGTGAAGGCCGAAGAGTTTTTGGAACAAGTTTATCAATAGTGGAGTGAAGTATAAATGGGTTTACATTTCAGTGTTCTGGCCAGCGGCAGCTCCGGTAATGCATTTTATATCGGAACCGGCAAACAGAAACTGCTAGTCGATGCCGGACTAAGCGGCAAAAAAATGGAAGAACTGATGCGTCAGAGGCAAATCAATCCCGAAGAGCTTGACGGCATCCTAGTGACACATGAACACAGCGACCATATAAAAGGGCTCGGCATTCTTGCCCGGCGGTACAAGCTGCCGATTTACGCAAATGAAAAAACATGGCAGGCGATGGACAGCATGATCGGCAAAGTCGATACAGGCCAAAAGTTCGTCTTTGATATGGAGACGGTAAAAACGTTCGGCGATCTTGATGTCGAATCATTCGGCGTGTCCCATGATGCGGCGGAACCGATGTTTTATGTCTTTCATCATGAAGGAAAAAAAGTGTCGCTTGCCACCGACACCGGTTATGTAAGCGACAGGATTAAAGGAACGCTCCGTGATTCGGATATGATCATCTTTGAAGCGAATCATGACGTCGACATGCTGAGGATGGGCCGTTATCCGTGGAATGTGAAGCGAAGAATCTTAAGCGACGTCGGACACGTTTCAAATGAAGACGCTGCACTCGCCCTCGCTGATATAATTGGAGATAAGACAAAGCGTATTTATTTGGCTCATTTAAGTAAAGATAACAATATTAAAGATCTTGCCAGAATGTCGGTGGCCCAGACACTTGAACAAAAAGGCTTAGCCATTGGTGAACAACAGTTTGGCCTGTATGATACCGATCCGCAGGAACCGACTGAAATCATTACATTATAGGACCGGTTATCCCTGATTTGTAAAAAATGTTTTCATACTGAAAAGAAAAGGGAACAGAAAAGGAGACTTTTGTTCGGGCTTTGACATCCATTTGATACATTTTCCATTTATAATCATCAATGAGGAGCCAGGAAAAATGGCTTCGCAAGATCCAGCACAATTCATAAAATAATTCCCTCAAAAATGAAAGGATTGGTGCTTACAATGGGATATTATGATGATGAGTATGAGAACCGCAGAAGCAAACGGCGCGGCGGATGGTTCAAAGGACTGTTCGGTGTCATCATCGGTGCCCTTATCGTTCTTTTTTCCCTGCCGTTTCTGCTTGAATCAGGGATCGTACCGGGAGTCTCTGGACAACAAGACGAACCAATTGTCGGCAGCAGCGAGGAAAACGGCAATGATGAGATGCCATCGACCACACAGAATGTCAATGTTGATGTAAACACCGCTGTAACTGAAGCGGTTGATAAAGTGTCAGAAGCTGTAGTGGGTGTCGTAAACCTTCAGCAGGCCGATTTCTGGTCGCAGCAGGAAGGCGGCGAGACGCAGGAAGCAGGGACAGGTTCAGGCGTCATCTATAAAAAGGAAAATGGCGAAGCGTTTGTCGTCACGAATAATCACGTAGTCCAGGGCGCCAGCCAGATTGAAGTCAGCCTTGCCGACGGCACAAAAGTCCCGGCAGAAATGGTTGGAACCGACATTTTCACGGATCTTGCCGTTTTGAAGATGGATGCGGAACATGTTGAAAAAGTAGCTGAGTTCGGCAACTCGGAAAACCTGAAACCAGGTGAACCAGCGCTTGCCATCGGCAATCCGCTCGGACTTCGTTTTTCAGGATCCGTGTCCAAAGGAATCATCAGCGGCCTTGAACGTACAATTCCGGTTGATTTGAATGGGGACGGCACCCAGGACTGGCAGGCTGAAGTCATCCAGACGGATGCGGCGATCAACCCGGGTAACAGCGGCGGTGCCCTTGTCAATATCAACGGCCAGGTCATCGGAATCAATTCAATGAAGATTGCCCAGTCGGCGGTTGAAGGGATCGGACTTGCGATTCCGACGTCCACGGTCATCCCGATCATTGAACAGCTTGAGAAGAACGGGGAAGTAAAACGGCCATATATGGGTGTCAGCATCCGTTCTCTCAGCGAAGTGCCGAAATACCACTGGCAGGAAACATTAAAGCTTCCTGAAGATATCAAATCAGGTGTTTTTGTGGAAGGTGTCGTACCAATGTCCCCTGCAGGAAAAGCAGGCCTCAAGGAGCTTGATGTCATTACGGCGCTTGATGGCGAGCCAATTGAAAATGTACTGGATCTCCGACAATACCTGTATCAAGATAAACAGATTGGCGAGAAATTGGCGATTACGTTTTATCGGAACGGCAAGAAACAGACAACAGAAATGACGCTGGCAGAAGATCAGAATAGAGCACAATAAGAGCAAGGAGAAGCCTTCCAAGTAATGAATGGAAGGCTTTCTTTTTGAAGTTGATGAATTGTGGATAAAACGGGTAAAATGCATATGGAGAGACCGGAAGAAACATATCTACAACACGGTAAAGAAGGGAGCAACCGGGAACATGGTGATATATTGCTGCAACGATCATGTGGACAGAGCACTCGAAGGCGCACTGGATGTGGCGGACACCCCGCCTGAGTTCAACAAACTGGCTGAAGACAAGAAGTTATCCACAACCTGTGAATTCTGCTCTAATCCTGCATTGTATATGGTATCGAACGGGTGATCCTATACCATATGTGGACAGATATTGTGCATATGTGGATAAAATCTGTGGATAATCTGTGCGTAGAAAGGGGATAAGTGTGAACATCTCAATTATTACGGTTGGCAAACTGAAAGAAAAATATTTGAAGCAGGGTATCCAGGAATACGTGAAGCGCCTGCAGCCTTACACGAAAATGGAGATCATCGAGGTGCCTGATGAAAAAGCGCCTGAAAATTTAAGCGATGCGGAAATGCTCCAGGTGAAACAAAAAGAAGGCGAGCGCATCCTCCAAAAAATATCCCCTGACAGCCACGTAATCGCTCTAGCGATAGAAGGAAAGCAGGAAACAAGCGAACAATTCGCAAAAACCCTCGATAATCTTGCAACGTACGGCAAAAGTAAAGTCGCTTTTGTGATTGGCGGATCCCTCGGATTAAGTGAAGAAGTGATGAAGCGGGCGGACAGTTCGATGTCGTTTTCGAAAATGACGTTGCCGCACCAGCTGATGCGGCTGGTACTGGTTGAGCAGGTGTATCGGGCGTTTCGGATTAATCGGGGGGAACCGTATCATAAGTAAGGAGAAGATAAACTCAGCCGATGGTAATCTATGCCGTTTAGTTTTTAATAGGGTGACAATTGACATAACGAGACTGGACAATAACTAAATGGCCCGACTCCATAGACAAATAATTTCAGTTAAAAAATACATAAAAAAATCCGAACTATTGCGAAGCTCTATTTAGATTTTCGCAACATAGTTCGGATTTTTCTTTGACTAAAATACTTTTGTCCCAGCCTCGTTTGTCACCAAAAAGAAACCTGTAATCGAACAGACAATTTCCCTGAAATATCGCCGATGAACTTTAAAAATGATGTCTCCTTAATTGGGTGCCGTTTAGCGTTTACTCTTAATCCAAATTCTCTTTAGGTTTTTCTTTATGCTTTCTATTTTTAACTTCGTTAAATATGTTATTTGAGACACTTGGTTTCGTTTTTGATGTTTCATGTTGAGGATTGGATTGATTTGATTCAATCAATGATTTCAGCATTTGTATATCCTCTTTCGTAGCATATTGCTTATCAGATTTCAGCATATAACCTAACTGCCCGTTTGGTTCTATTGTCGCCCATTGTAAATCAGAGAAATGCTGGATGTTTTGCTGTCTCATTCGTACTTCAAGCATATCAACCGTTAAGCGCAGTTTTTTTAAATTGCTTTCATTAATTTGGCCGTTTTCGACTACTATAAGAGATTTTCCATATATGAAGGATTCTAGAGCATTCGACCTTAACACCACATACTCAATAGAAATAAGGGTAAGTACCATTAGAAAGGTAATCACCATTGTAATCCAGATGTTCCTGTCGCCAACAGGTTGAATAATCAATGATCCAACCGCTATCATCATGACAGTCTGAGCAACCGTAAGCTGTGAGATTGACTTTCTTCCAGCTAACCGCAAAATAAGGACTCCTCCAACCACGACGACAATTGCTTTCCATATGAAGTGAAAATCCACAAGCACCCCCCTTTCCGAACAATCAATTTTGTTTGGTGGATTTTTTCTTTTTTTCTATATTTTCTATGGTTTCTCCCTGGGGAAGATTATATAACCTGCTCTTAGGATCATATATTTTTTGAGAAGGCCATAGTCCGTGATGTCTGAAAATAGATAGCTGGCCAGACAGGCAACCAAAAAATACTCTAATCCTTTTCCGTCAAACATCTCCATTGCCAAAAGGAAAGCTGCCAAAGGGGTATTGGCACCTGCACAAAAGGCAGCAATTAATCCTAATCCAGCGAGAAAAGACATAGGTAAGTCGATAAATGTATGTAAAGTATTTCCCAGTGTCGCTCCTATGAAAAAGAGGGGGATGGCTTCCCCGCCAACAAATCCGCTGCCTAGAGTCACAGCAGTAAATATCAGTTTGGCCAGAAAAGCAAAAGGAGGGACTTCTTCCTGGAAAGATTGTTCAAGCATATCTAATCCCCGGCCATTATAGTCCTGTGAGCCAATCATTAGTGTTAATGCTGCAATGATGATTCCTCCAAAGAAGGCTCTTTTCATGTGATTTTTCTTGAATAGTTTCTCAGAGAAGTTTTGTATTCCGTGCCTCAACTGACAGTAGAAAACACTTATCAGGCTGAAAATCACAGATAAGAGAATAACTTTCAGAAACGTAATAATCGACACTTCAGGTACGCTTTGGATGATGAATTCTTCGTGTTTATGTCCCCAACCGGCGGTAGTTACATAATGGCCAACAAAGCTCGCCGTAAGACATGGAACGAGTGCTTCAAACTTCAATTTTCCTAATGCAGTCATTTCCATGCCAAATACAACGCCGGTTATGGGTGCCCCGAAGGCAGCGCCAAAACCAGCGCTTATTCCGCTCATCATTAGAGTTTTTGTGTCGAGTCTGTTCACTTTAAAGTATTTATTGACTGCCGCAGCTACACTTCCTCCCATTTGGACCGCTGCACCCTCCCTTCCCGTTGACCCGCCAAATAGGACGGTTATAAAAGTCCCGAGATAGACGATGGGACCCATTCTCCGCGGCACTTCTTTTTTTCCGTGAACGGAGTCGATCACGAGGTTATTTAATTCAGCAGTGTCATTCAAAGTATTATTCAGAATTACCTTTCCATAGTTCATGTATATGTATCCTATTACAATTCCTCCAAAGGGGAGAAAGAAGATAAGCCAATCTCTTTTTAACCGTATATCATCACCAAGATAATCGTTTATTTCTAAAAGGAAAGTGGTTGTCGAGCCAACGATTAAACCAATTATGCTTCCAAAGAAAACCCATTGGCCAAGAGTTGAAAAAAAGTTTTTATACGTTAGAAGCATCGACAATTCACCTCATTTCTAATCTAATGTGAATATCGCTTCTAGTTTTGCCCACTGTATTTAAATTATGAGGGACAGAGGACAGGCACCTTGTCCCCTTTTTGTTATAGGACAGTGGGCCTGTCCCTCTGCCCGCCCTTTGTCTTTAAGCTCGGGCTGTAGCTAATGAAATCATGGATAGGTTTAAGATTCAGGCATTATCCAAACGATTTCACGTAGGCGAACAAAGAATGTGGAATCATGCTCTTGAATGACAACATGATCAAGCTTTGTATCAACAACCATTCCACTAACGGAACCGCGTGTAGTATCAAGAACCGCTCTTTTTCCTATTAGACTGCGCAGGGCTTCATATACGAAAGGTTCTATGACAATAACTTGCACCGGTCCATTTTGTGTTATTTGCGGATTCATGCGATAGGCATACATAGGGTTCATTCTTTTTCCTCCAAAGTACGTGCTGTTTTACCTTATCAATTTATGACAGTATAGCTTGACTTGTTCCGAGAGCCATTATTTTCATGAATGATTCGTTCAAAGAGAATATATAAGAAGTCTGTTGGAGAATGTATGAACCAATTTTGGAGGAGATTATCCAAACACCAAAGAAGACAAGGGACAGGCACCTTGTCCCGGTTTTTGTTATGGGACAGTGGCCTCGACCTGTCCCTCTGCCCCCCCTAAACATCATTTACCTAATTCAATTTTAATTGGTTCCATTTCAATAGGTGTGTTGCTACTTAAAGTTCCAAACGGAACCATTAAAGAGTAGTCCTTTATATTAAATCCAACTGAGTTTTCAATAGTAAAAACAGATCGGAAATGTAGATTATCATCACCCGTTTCTTTTGCTTGATTACTTCGAATGCGATGCTCAAGCATTTGTTTCATATCCAACTCTCCACTTTCACTTTCACGTATTTTATCAGATTTTATAATCATGATGAAATCAGCAAAGTTTTGAATAATATCTTTCCTGAAGTCTTTTGTTTCCACATTCTGGACATTGTAATTTAAAATAACTTGATTTCCATTTTGCTCTATATTGTTTACACGTATTTTATAATCAAACCTTTTACTATCAACAATAAAAGGAGTGTTCTTTTCCAAAGAGCTTAGTGCCTCTTGTTCGTGCCTTCTGATTTCAGGTTGAATTGTTAAATACTTAGTGTTTTCTTTTATTTTGCTGTTAAATAACTCTCGAACATCTTTTACTACAACATCATTGTTTTGTTCTGCTGATAATACATCTGCACGGTTTTTTGATAATCTATTACCTTCATTATCAAATACAGTTATATTGATATCATCATTTTTTCCTACTAACGGCAATGTTGTTTTGTATTTTAAGAATGTAGTTGCTTTTCCTTTAATAACCGATTCCACCTGAATAGAATAATCCTTAAAAATACTTTTACCTTCTGTAGTAACTGTTTCGGAAGGAATTTGTTTAACAGGAATGTCAAACTTCCAAATACCTTTTACGCCAGTAATAGAGGTGAAAGTTAGAGGAAGAGTATAATTTTCAGGTAAATCAGCATCGGGATTATAAAATTCCATAGCAGCAATATACCCATCATCTGACTTTTCCAATTGAGTCATAGTAGAAGACCATTGTTCTTGTTCGTTACCGTTAAACAGGTGAAAACTATATCCATATTCAGTCTCAGGTCCTTTATCGCCAATTTTATTTAAAGCTATACTGTCGCTATCGGCCTTAAAGGTTATACCGATTACATTTCCATCATAATAAGCACTTGTAATTGTCATATTTATTCCATTACTTTTTGCTTCTTCATTAAGTTGGGTGATTAAATTGCTTTCTAGCAATTCATGTCCGATTTGCAAACTGAATTTATCATAAATTGAACCTATTATTGGTACAGATGCTAAAACATTGGTTATGGGTGCAAATATTAAACCTGACGCAAGAAAGGCAGATGCAGCAATGGATGAAACAGTTCCAATCATTTTAATTCGTGGCATTCTTCCTGATCCTTTTTCTTTTCGCCCTTTTTTTATCCCGCTATTAATTGCATCGAAAACTTCACTTTGAGGGAACTCGATTTCACTGATTTCATTTTTGAGATGCTGTTTGTTCATATTCATTCATCCCTCCCAAGATTTTTTTCAATTCAATTTTTGCCCGTCGAAGATTTGTTTTCACTGTATTCTCTGACATTTCAAGGGTCTCTCCAATACAGCGAATCGGTAAATCATGATAGTAAAATAAAATAATAACCGTTTGATAATCCTGATTTAATTTAGTGATTGCATTTACCAGGTCAATTTTCCCTTCAATATCAAGTCTGCTTTCTGTCTTATAGTTGTTCAGAAGGGTGTCATCTAAGACAACTCTCTTTTTTTTCCTAAGAAAGTCATACGCAGTGCGGATTAATATTTTCGTTAGCCAAGAATTAAAGAACTCAGGCTGTTTCACTTGTTCTATTGATACAAATGCTTTATAGATTGTTTCCTGGAGTACATCCAAAGCATCCTCTTTATTCCGTACATAAAGAAAGGCTGTTTTATACAATTTCTCACTTTCTTTTTTAACAAGCTTTTCAAAAGCTTTAACATTGCCATTTATTGCTTTTTTAACAAGATCTATATTATTATCCAAATCAATGCCTCCTTTCATTTGTTAGAGCAGTCATCGGATAAAAAAGTTTCAAGTGATTTACCTTTTAATGGCGTTTCTATTCAAGTTCAAATATTGTTTTATGAAGTTCGGTGAACAGTAACTTGCAAACAGATTAAAATTTTAAATTTCCAAAAAGATCAGTTATTTAAAGAGAACCCAAGCGGGGCTATTATTATTGGAACTATTTTCAATTATACCTTGTAATACAAGATAGTAAAAATTATAATGAAAATATATCTTGTATTACAAGGTATTGGAAGGAGTAAATATTGTGGCAGATACAACTCAAATGTTAAAAGGAATATTAGATGGGTGTCTTCTCGCAATCATTAAAGATGGAGAAATCTATGGATACGAATTAGCGGCGAGGCTGGAGTCTTATGGGTTTAACTCATTCAGTGAAGGCACCATTTATCCTTTACTACTTCGAATGCAAAAGGAAGGATTAGTTCGTGCTACTTTAAGAAAGTCAACGGCCGGACCTAAAAGAAAATATTACTCATTAACAGAAAAGGGGGAACAAGAGCTGAAGTTATTTATCAAGCGTTGGGACCAGTTAAGCTTAACTGTTAATAATGTTCTAAATAAAAAGAAGTTGTAAAAAACATCCTTTCTAAAGAGTCTGAACAGTTTTTGATCGAACTTCGCTTTTTTTAAATTTCAAGGCTGTGTTAAAGCTCAATGTTGATTTTTTACACTAGTTGATTGGAGTGGAAGGTGCGAGACTCCTGCGGGACTAGCGGGACAGGTGAGACCCCGCAAGAGCGATAGCGATGAGGAGGCTCACCGCCCGCCCCGCGGAAAGCGAGTACCTGCAACGGAAATCAACACTAGCGTTTAACAGGTGAAACTGTTCGTTTATTTGAAATACACCATACCTTGAGACAAGGAGATACAGTTATGATTAACACAAAACTAATTTTGATTGACGGGATAACAGGTTCAGGCAAATCAACCACCGCTCAGTTCCTGGCAAACCAGTTAAGGAACAATGGGATTAAAGTTAAGTGGTATCATGAAGAAGAAGATAACCATCCCCTGAATTATGAAGAAGACATAGAGGTTTTTACTTCACAGGCTGAGTTAGAGGCGTTTTTAGAGGAAACCCCGAAGATATGGCGGGAATTTGCCAAGCATGTCAGCGAATCTGATCAGGTACATATTATTGAGAGCTTCATTTTGCAAAATACCGTTAGGCTCCTTTTCCAAAATAATTTAGGAGAAGAGCGGATCAGAGACTTCACGCAGGAGATTGAAGAGATCATCCGTCCACTGAATCCTGCCCTGATTTATTTCTATCAGGAGAATGCTGAACAGTCGATTCGGAAGGTCTGGAAACGCCGGGGACCAGGCTGGAAAAAATGGTTTGTTGATTTAGACATCCTCACTCCTTATGTTAAGAAAAGCGGTTTAGCAGGAGAGACAGGAGTGATTAAACTCTGGTCAGAATATCAAAACTTCACCAATCGTCTTGTTGAGAATTACAAGTTTACTAAATTATCCATTGAAAACTCAGAAGGAAACTGGGATGAATACCGTCAACGGATTTTAGAATTCTTAGACGTAAACTTTGTTAGAAGTAATCCAGATCTGACTTCAGAAGAGAATATAAGATATTGCGGGACTTATAGAGACCAGGAAGGCGAAGTAGAATGCACTATCAAAATTTTGAATGGCAATCTTGTCTGTGATTTAATCTGGCCGGATATTAAAATTTTACCTGTCAAAGAAGGGGATAATCTTCATTTCTATATAGAATCGTTTCCCGTTTTGGTTACTTTTACAGAAAATCAAGAGGGTTCCATATATGAACTTAACTTAAGCGGCAGCAGAAAAAGTTTAGATGGAAAAACCTTATATAAGGCAAAAAAATGATGATACATATCATAAAATAATGAGTGGAATTGGTTATTGCTAAATGAAAAATAAATAAATTGTAGATATTTTGAAAGAGGCTGGGACATAAGTATTTCAGATCATGATAAACCCGAACGGTCAGGTAAGATTTCATTGAATCTTTCGCCTGGCCGTTCGGGTCTTTATTTACTCTCTTTTTAATTTTACATACTATTTTTAACAACGAGTGGAATGGAGCGGAGGACACTCGACTCCTCGAAAATAAAAACCCATTTTCTTCGTGCGGTGTTATTTCAAGGCTGTGTTAAAGCTCAATGTTGACTTTTTCACTAGTTGATTGGAGTGGAAGGTGCGAGACTCCAGCGGGACTAGCGGGACAGGTGAGACCCCGCAGGAGCGGAAGCGAGTACCTGCAACGGAAATCAACACTAACGTTTAACAGAGCCTATTTCAAAGAAGCTATTTCAAAGCTCAGCTTCCTCCCCGTGGAAAGCGAGTGTCCGCAGCGCAATGGAACGAACTTGTTTTTTCAGCTTAACTGATTAGTCGTGAACTAAGTTGACTATATATTGTTCGTTTCTAAGCACACCTATTGGTTATGTCCCAACCTCTTCATTAAGACACCTTTTGTTGTTTTATCTCTATTAAGACGACATACATTTTTTTCTTATATTATTTGTGTGTGTCTGCATAGACTGCCATGGCATCGCGCATGAATGCCGCTAAGCCTTCACCGAATCTATCAATGTTTTTCGTGAAGCGCTCATCATCTACATACATTTGGCCTAATCCCTTGAAGGCCTCAGGGGAGTAGTTCCTCATTTTGTTTAAGAACTGATACCATTTTTTAATTCCTTCTTGAGCCTCTTTGGAATCAGGTGAGAGATTGCGAATGGCGGCCAGGTTACGATAGATTTCGTTAAATTTTTCTTGATCAACAACAGTCAGGTTTTTGGCTTTTTCATTCGCTTCATCGACTGCTTTATCACCCCACTTTTCTCTTGCTTCTTGTTCATATGGATTATGGCTAAAATCAAAGCCTTCGAATTTTTCTGGATTTGACATTTGTATCTCTCCTTTCGATTGTTGAATGGTTTTTTCAATCGTCCCGATCATCTTATCGAGCCGGCGCTTTTTTTCTAGAAGCATTTTATGCTGCATTTCCAGTGCTTCTTGCCGGTCAAATGATGGACTATCAAGAATTTTTTTGATTTTCTTTAAAGGGAAGCCAAGTTCTTTAAAAAATAATATTTGCTGCAAGGTTTCGAGATTCTCGTCAGTGTATGCACGATAACCAGCCTCATTGGTTTTCTCCGGGATTAATAATCCAATTTCATCATAATGGTGTAGTGTGCGCACACTAATTCCCACTAAATCAGCAACTTCCTTCACTTTCATCTTGTTTCGCTCCCTTCACTAGTTACTATAAAGTATTCCGTAACGTGAGAGTCAATAAGAATAATGAACGTTTTATTTTTTATATGACCGTCAGTTTGATAGGTAGGGTGTACGGTATCATATGTTAATGATCGGATCCTTTAAGTTTAGTGTGAATTCCGTCAAGAGCCAGCAGAGGCTAGACTATTGAATCTGACCTTTTTTACACGCATAACAAATAGGTGGTTAAACGCCTAACCTTCAAGGACAGTAATGGAAAAATTTCATGATCCGTGAAGTAAGATATTGGCAAATGTTATATTATAAAAATGAATAAGGGAATTAAAAGTGAAAATCGAAGCTTTTAGAAGAGAATCTAAAGAACTTTATATTATATATTGAGAGATATATAGATCAGAGATTGGTGAGTCCTTCCTATCTAGTTTTTCCAATAAATGACGCAAGCTTATCATAAGGAAAAATAATCAAATAGGCATTACCGGCCTACTTATTTAAACCCATGTCCAACTCAAAGACATGGGTTTTATCGTATTTATTAACTTTGTACACGTTTTCACTATTTACCACTTTAAAATAGTTAAAAAATATACGATAATAGAAGTTGTGAAAACCTATACATTCTATCAGCCGTGATAAGGCAATAAAAGTGTATTCCCTGGCATCCCCTTGCTTTTTATGACACATAAGCAGGAGTGCCCGCTCTTTTTAAAAATTTCAGGTGATAAGGAAGGTTATAATGAGCAGTATTCAAAAGGAAACAGACGTTATCTTAATTGGGGCCGGAATCATGAGTGCGACTTTGGGATCATTATTGAAAGAAGTGGCACCGGAATGGGAAATCAAAGTGTTTGAGAAACTACCAAACGCGGCACAAGAGAGCTCTAACGAATGGAACAATGCAGGTACTGGCCATTCCGCACTGTGCGAGCTTAACTACACACCCGAAAAGCCTGACGGAACGATTGATATCAAGAAAGCAATAAACGTAAATCAGCAGTTTCAGCTATCAAGGCAGTTTTGGTCTTACCTTGTCAACAGCAGCCTGATTCATGACCCGCAGAAGTTTATCAGGCCGCTGCCCCATGTCAGTTTCGTACAGGGTGAAGAGAATGCAGCCTTTTTGAAAAAACGTTTTAAAGCGCTGTCAAGCAATCCATTGTTTGAAGGAATGGAGTTTTCCGATGATCCTGAAAAACTTAAGGAATGGCTTCCTCTTATGATGGAAGGCCGTGCATCGGATGAACCGATAGCGGCAACGAAAATTGATTCCGGTACCGATGTCAACTTCGGTGCGTTGACACGCATGTTATTTAATCATTTAACGAATAAAAACGTCCAAATAAACTATAAGCATAGTGTCAAAGATATTAAGAGGGCCGGCGATGGATTATGGGAAGTGAAAGTGCAGGATCTTGACAGCGGCATCACCGAAACCCATACTTCAAAATTCGTTTTTATCGGCGCGGGGGGCGGAAGTCTGCCTTTACTGCAAAAAAGCGGTATTCCTGAGTCCAAACAAATCGGCGGCTTTCCGGTAAGCGGACTGTTCATGGTATGCAGCAATCCGGAAGTTGTCGCGAAGCATCAAGCAAAAGTGTACGGAAAGGCAAAGGTTGGTGCACCGCCGATGTCTGTGCCGCATCTTGATACGAGATATATCGACAATAAAAAAACATTGCTGTTCGGGCCGTTTGCGGGATTTTCACCGAAGTTTTTAAAGTCCGGTTCGAATTTTGACTTGGTCGGTTCTGTTAAACCGAATAATATGATGACGATGCTGATGGCCGGGGTAAAAGAAATGCCGTTGACAAGATATTTGATTCAGCAAGTGTTGTTATCGAAGGAGAAGCGCATGGAAGAATTGCGGGAGTTTATTCCTGACGCCAAAATCGAGGATTGGGATATCGTCGTAGCGGGTCAGCGTGTGCAAGTGATCAAGGATACTGACGCCGGCAAAGGAACACTCCAGTTTGGCACGGAAGTCGTTTGTTCTGCAGATGGCTCGATTGCTGGACTGCTCGGTGCTTCTCCGGGTGCTTCCACCGCTGTGAACGTAATGCTTGAAGTGCTGGAAAATTGCTTCCCGCTCCAGATGGCAGAGTGGGAAACAAAAATTAAGGAAATGATCCCGTCCTACCGTGTTTCTTTAGTGGACAACCCTGAGCTTTTCAAAGAGCTTCATGCTTATACAGCGCAGACGCTTGGCCTAAGCCCGAAAGAACAGGCCAAAGAGCGGACCCTTGTCCATTCGATGTAAAACAAGCCGGAGCGGCGATATACCACCATAAAATGAAACGAGCCCTGATGCAGGGCTCGTTTTTTTGGCAGTGCCTATTATTTTTTATTTACAGAAGCATCATAGATCGAATCTACGGCCTTCTGCAGCTTCTCGTTGAATTCTTCGTCTGATTGATTGGCGTTCAAGTCTGAGGCAAGCGCACGGGAGAAGCTTGCAATCATGCCGTCGTTCTCTTTCAATTTCTCATTGGCTTCTTCGCGGGAATAGCCGCCGGAAAGGGCGACAACCCGAACGACGCGCGGATGGTCGATGAGTTCTTTATACAAGTTGGCTTTTGTTGGGATGGTCAGCTTCAGCATCACGTTTTGATCTTCGGATAGATCGTCCAGGTGTTTCTGGATTTCCTGCTTCAAGATATCCTCGCATTGTTCCTTGTTTTCACTGTGAATGTTCACTTCCGGCTCAATGATCGGAACAAGGCCGGCAGCAACGATGCGTTTCCCGATGTCGAATTGCTGAGCCACGACCGCTTTGATGCCTTCCTCGTTCGGTTCATGAACGACAGAACGCATTTTGGTGCCGAAAATATTCCGTTCGTTGGCGCGGCGCAGCGTTTCATCAAGGCCAGGGTTCGGTTTCATGAGCTGGACGCCATTTTCCTGGTCGGCGAGGCCTTTGTCCACCTTCAGGAAAGGCACAATGCCTTTATCAGCAAGGTAGTCGGCGGTGTACTGCCCTTCGATTTCGCGGTCCATCGTCTGTTCGAACAGGATGGCGCCGAGAATGCGGTCGGAATTGAAGGCAGGGGATGTGATGATCCTTGTCCTCATTTCATGTACCAGATCGAACATTTCATCTTCACCGTTATAGGAATCTTCCGGTACACCGTACGCCGCCAACGCTTTCGGCGTGCTCCCGCCGCTCTGGTCGAGTGCAGCGATAAATCCTTTTCCGTTTTTCATTTTGTCAAACTGGTTTTGGTTCATGCATTCCACTCCTTTTTCAGTATTCGAAAAAACATCCACCTTTTATTTTCCCATTATTCGGCCATCTTTAAAACCGTATATTTTAAATAGTTCCTATGATGGTCATGACCCATGGCAGTAAACCTTCCAGATATGCCTGTTAAACAGGGTGGATGGCACGTGATTTTCGACAAAATCCGAGCAGTGACAGGCACCTGTCGGTATATAATGGTAAGCAGAACCTAAATGAAAAGGAGCCGTCCGATGAGGTTTCTGATTGAGTATAAAGATTTCAAAACGAAAGAGACAAACAATGTGTCGCTGCACTTGCTTGATACATTTTTAAATGAACACCTTATCGGCACATTTCATGGACATACCTATGAATGCATCCTGATCCGGTTTGTCACTAATGCTCCCCCAACGAGGAAACTGAAGCTGAAATCCCTTTATAATACGATTGCCGAAGTAGAAGTGAACGGGGATTTCAACGGTTCAAGCGGGCTGGATATAGAGGATTTCAGGCAGGGGTTATTCAAAGCGGAAGAAGCCATTAAAAGGGTGCCCCTTATCGAACGTAAAGAACCGATGGATTTTCAGCAAGCAAAACTTCTTGATGATTATAAACATGCAATTGAACATGCGCCAAAGACAAGGGAAGAGCTCGTTCAATATGCACAACATGAACAAAACACGAGGTTTGGAAACCAGGCCAAAAGGGCGGATTGTTTATTGTACAGCTATTCAATTAATCCCCGTCCGTTAACCCGAAAGTTAACGGGAATCCGCATCTACAGCCAATTTGAAAAGGGGGCGCTGGCTCCATTCGATTTTATCTATTCAGCTATATTCAGTAATTTATTAAGAAGGGCTAATGTGCTGCTTCCCAATTATGATGAAATATATATCAATATTGCTGAAACGATGGAACAGGCAAAACAGGAAATCGCCTTGGAAACCTGGCACAAATATACGTATTCTACGCTGGACTTGTCCACGTACCTATCTTCTGATGATGAAGTGAAATCACAGATGCTGTTCAACAGTATTTGCGCTGGGCTGAGATTAATTGCGGAAATTGATGACTTAGAATCGGAAAAAATCGAGGAAGTTATTACTCTTGTTAAAAACAATGGACCGGATATGGAATTGACCTATGCTTCCAAACAAAATAAGAACTATTTGGCAGAGGTCATCTATAACGTTCCAAAGAGCCATCTCAATAAAGCAGAATACAAGCTTAGGGTTACCGAGTTGAAATCGGGGAAATCAGGTGTTGCCCATATCGACTTCATCGATACATATTGGGCACCATACAGTTTTGGAAAGATATCCATTAAAAAAGATGAGATTATCATAAAGGGAAGGGAAAGCTTGAGGGCAGAAATATCCAGGGAAGCAGATAACCTCCCTGATGAGTATCTATTTAAAATTTCCGATATGATTTTGTAAAAGGACTATTCAACTTCTGTCGCCTGGTAAAAACCAGGCGTTTTTATGTAGAAAAGGTGAGAGGGATGGATAGATTTGCATAAGGATCAGTCCTTTACTGACTGCAAATAAACCATGCGGCATTACTATCCTACTATTTTTTGTTATAGTAGAAGTATATGAAAAATTCTGAAAAGGTGAATCTATGAAATTACAAGATGATTTTCAATCCTTTCCATATCCCTTTAAAGACAGTGACGTCTACAGATACTCCAACAACGCGGTTCCGCTAGATCCTCCACAAGCGATAGAGTTGACAGACAAGTACCTGGATGAAATCCGCCTGAAACGAGAGCTGCTGACAAAGCACCCGGAACGCTGCTATCAATCATTGCCACATACAATTGAGGCACAATGGGAAATTGTCGATCTCGTTATTCATCAACTCGTTTTTTATTATCCTGAAAAATTCAATTTAGAAAAAAAGGGTGACCGCTGGACGTTTACAAGCGTCCAGACAAATGAAACCGCTGTCTTCACTTTCGGTGACAGTACAACCCTTGAAGAAGAGCCTCTGGATTTTATCGGCCGCCATGTACAGGAAGATGTGATCCTGATGATGGAACGGGACGGCGACTTGTTTTTGGATGCCGGGCAGCTCTGTTTTCCGGCGAATTGGTCGCTTTATTTCGACCTCGGCATGAACTTTAAAGAAATTCATACCCCGATCCCCGGATTTCAGGCCGATGCCCTTGATGACCGCATCCTGCAGTTTTTAATGCGGCTGGAGGCCGGGACGCCGTGGTGGAGGAAGAATTGGTCACTCATGGCCGGGAACCGGCTCGATACGTCCCTTGAAACCTTCTCCAAATGGGGGAAGGCCCGCAGGCAGGTGACAAAGGAAAATGCCGGTGAGCTTGTCCATTTCAGGGTGGAAGTGCAAAAGCTGTTCCGCCTTCCAAAAAGCAATGGCATTTTATTTACCATTCATACACACACGATGCCATTGGAAACGTTCATCCAGCATACGCCCTGGCTGGAGCAATTTTATGCGATTCTTCAGGAGCTCCCTGATTTCATCGCTGACTACAAAGGGATCGGCCTGTTTCGGCAGCAGGTGCTTGACTATCTTGCAGAGGAAGTGGAAAAGAGATGAGTCAGGTCCAGGCAGAGCTTTCACTCAAGAAGGGGAAAAGGAAGTATTTATTTTGCGCTGATGAAAAGGGGGCGGAAGTTCTCAATGCCCTCATTCCTCAAGCTGAAGAAGAACATGTCCCATTTGAAATTAAGACAATCGGACACGAATCCGATTCCTCCCTGAATCACTGGTTCAGCCAGCAAAAAATGGGCACGTATTTATATGTATCGGGGACGCAGGGCTTTGTGAACCGGATACAAAAACTTGCCCTTGAAGCCGGTTTTTCAGAACAGGAAATGCAGGTGAACGTGCTTGGGGCTATAAAAAAGCAGGTCATTTGCAGTAAATGCCACGGGGTGAATGAGGCGGAGGATGAACAGAATATCACATGCAGCCAATGCGGCATCGAACTCGAGGTTTCCAGCCATTTTTCGCGCCGGTTGGGAGGCTATCTTGGCTATACCACAATATGATCATTCAGCAATAGGGAGGGCATTCACTTGCAGCAAAATCCAAAAATAGAAGTACGAGTAAAAAATATAATAGAAGAGACCTCCGCTGTTAAACGATTCACCCTTGAAGCCATTGACAGCTCCCCGCTCCCGCCTTTCAGCGGCGGTTCGCATATTACAGTTTTCTTGCCGCATTCCTCGGGTACACTTGAACGGCACTATTCGCTTTTTAATACGACGGCTGAACGGGGGCTGTTTGAGATTGCGGTCCGGCTGTCAGAAGACTCGGCTGGCGGCTCAAGGTTCATGCACGAAAATGTTAAAAAAGGGGATGTACTCTCTGTCAGCTGGCCGAAAAATCATTTTCAACTAAGTTTCCAGGCAAAACATCATGTATTTTATGCAGCCGGCATCGGCATAACCCCATTTTTATCCATGATGGCAGAGCTCGCCGAAAAAAGAGGTTCCTTTGAGCTGCATTACGCGGCAAAAACCAAGGAGCAGTGCGCTTTTTATGACTATTTGCGCAAGAACTATCCGAATCAATGCCGTTTTTATTTTTCAAGGGAAGAGGACGGAAAACGGTTGTCGCCGACTCAGCTTTCGGACCATCGGATCGGTACTCATGTTTATTTTTGCGGCCCTGAGACCATGATAGACGAGTTTTCAAAAACAGCGGCAGCCTATGGATATCCATCCTTCAACGTTCATTTTGAGCGGTTTGCTCCGCCGCCGATAAAGGAACGGCATCCGTTCCAGGTGAAACTGCAAAGGAGCGGCGGGCAGCTTGAGGTTCCAGCGGATACTTCCCTGCTCGAAACGCTTCATCAAAACGGAGTCGATATCCCTTACTCCTGCCGTGCAGGCGGCTGCGGGACGTGTGAAGTGAAGGTGGAAGAGGGGGAAATTATTCATTATGATTCGTTTCTGACAGAAGAACAGCAAAGATCACAGCAAAGGATGCTAAGCTGTGTTTCACGGGGGAAAGGCCGGCTGGTGTTGGATGTTTGATATCCGATGAAAGGAGGACAGGTGCTGATCTGACAACTGTTCTCCTTTCATCTGTATAAGAACACCTTCAAGGTCTCATTCCTGTCAACGGTCGCCAGCAGCACGTTTTTCACATCCGTATGGTGCATCTTTTTTAATTCAGAAATCAGCCAGCCTTCATCCTTTTGGATTTGCTTCAACTCTATGTCATTAATCTTGCCTTCTTTTATGACCGTCTTCGGGAAATCGAATGGCTCTGCCCCCTTCTGCATAGAAGCCGGTGTGACCGGATCGTATTGCGGGTCCATAAAGACCGAAATTTTGCCGTCTGATTCCCAGAGTGCAAGTGCTACATTTTTTACATCTTTCACTTTCTCCTCACGTAATTCTTCCAGCAGCACATCGATGGAAATCCTCGCCTTATTCAATCCCTTTTTTAAGATTTCTCCATTTTTCACAATTATGACCGGGTCACTATTAATGAGCTTCCGAACAGCCGGCCACCTCAGAATGCTGAACAGCGCAACAAGGTAAAGGGCGACTAAAACAGATGTCGTGACGACAGAACCTTTCAGTCCGAGTTGTTCGTCTGATAATGGATGGGCGATAATGTTCCCGATCACAAGAGCAATAACAAAATCCAGAAGTCTCAATTGGGAGATGGACCGCTGTCCAAGGACTCTTGCGACAATCACCAAAAAGAAAAAAGCAATGACAGCCCGCAGAGCCCATTCCAGTGTTGTAAGGGTTTCCTGTCCTTCAAAAAAATCCATTTTTGTCACTTCCTTTTACATGAAAGCTTCAGTTAGTTTAACACTTGTGTCGGGATAATAACCCGAAAGTAAAGTAAAGGATTACCATAGCTTTTCCGGCTTCATTATAGAACGTTCCAACCATTTGGCGTCACGCCATGCACTTCCCTTACATAGCATAGGATGAAGTAAATCCAGAACTTCAGTCATAAAAAGTATGACGTTTAGCTCCACGGCATAGAGATGTCTGCTAAAGAACTAACCAGGGGTGCAAATCGAATGAAAAAACCTTCTATCGTTTATCATGATCACAATCCATTTATTGGTTGTTATAAGCAAGTGGTCAGCAAGAAAGAATGCCAGAAACTGATTGATTTGGCGGAACAAAAACTCCAACCGTCAGCTATTGTTGGACAATCGAAAACCGAAATCTCGCCAGCAAGAAAATCAGATCAAGCCCAATTCCGCTATGATTGCAATGCAATTGTCCAGAAAGTGGCTGACCGAATTGCGTCCATCGCGGGCCAGCCGCTTAACCATGCGGAGGACCTGCGGGTTATCAGGTACCAGGCCGGCGGCAAATTTGATGAACATTTTGATGCGTTTGATTCTTCTGCGCGGCTTGGAAAAAAGCATATTACTAAGGGTGGCCAGCGAATTCTTACGGCCCTCCTTTACTTGAATACCGTCCATGCCGGCGGAGAGACCTTTTTTCCCGCTTTATCTCTTAATGTTCCTCCGTCACAAGGAGATCTGCTCGTTTTTGAAAATTGCAGAAAAGGAACCACTGTCCCCCATCCCCTTTCAAGGCATGGGTCGCACCCGTTAAAATCTGGGGAGAAATGGATTTCCACGCTGTGGTTCCGGGAAAAGCGGCAATACTGAGTATTCCTATTCCATGCTTGAATTGTTTTCCTTCCGTCCTTTCCGTTGACATTGTGCCGGTTACCTGTAATAATAGCGGTAATCAAATACTGGTACCTTTAATTTCAGTCCCGTGAGGCTGACAAGGACAGCGGAAATGGTTTGGATAACCCGGGGTCTATCTATGCCCATGTTTTATCCATGCGAAGAGAGGCTTCCTGTCGGTGACGGCAGGAAGCCTCTTTTGTTTTCCCTGAAGGTAAAAACCGAATCCGATTCGGTACCAGTTTTAGACATTCTAAAACGGGAGGAATTTAACGATGGGAAAAAATAAAGTGGATCTGGATTTTTCATTGCAGGCAGTGCCGCAGGCGCAACGGAAAGGATTTTGGAGAATGCTTGTCGTTATGCTTGGTTTTACGTTTTTCTCAGCAAGCATGTTGTCCGGCGGAGCGTTAGGCATGGGCTTATCGATGACACAATTTATTGGAGTCGTACTGGCGGGGAACTTGATTCTCGGCGCGTATACAGGATCGCTTGCATATATTGCGGCAAAAACGGGCCTTTCCACACATTTATTGACCCGTTATGCATTCGGTGAAAAAGGATCTTACTTATCGTCATTCTTGCTGAGTGCCACACAGGTAGGCTGGTTTGGCGTCGGTGTGGCCATGTTCGCGGTACCGGTTCAAAAGGTGACAGGCATTGATACTGCTTTATTGATTGCCGTTTCAGGGTTGCTGATGACAGCGACGGCATTTTTCGGCATGAGGGCTCTGACAATCTTAAGTTTCATCGCTGTGCCGGCGATTGCCGCACTGGGAGGATTTTCAGTACTGAAGGCAGCAGGTTCACTCGGCGGGTTCCAGGGTCTGATGGGTTACCAGCCGGAAGAGACGCTTGGCATCGCAGCAGCGCTGACCATCACGGTCGGCTCCTTTATCAGCGGGGGAACCTTGACGCCGGACTTCACCAGATTTGCAAAAACGAAACCGACAGGCGTCATCACAACAATCATCGCATTCTTCATCGGAAACTCGCTGATGTTTTTGTTTGGAGCGGTCGGCGCCATCGCAACAGGGCAGTCAGATATTTCTGAAGTGATGTTTTTACAGGGGCTGATCCTGCCGGCCATCATCGTTCTCGGGCTGAACATCTGGACAACCAACGATAATGCCCTATACGCATCCGGATTAGGATTTTCGAACATCACAAAAGTCAAAAAGAACAAGGTCGTCATCTTTAACGGGGTCATTGGCACCATCCTTGCGATGTGGCTGTACAACAATTTTGTCGGGTTCCTTACTGTGCTCGGATCGACACTGCCGCCGATCGGTGCAATCATTGCGGCAGATTACTTCATTCTTAATCGCGGTAAATATCCTGCATTTGAAAAAATGACCTTTAAAGCCGTAAACTGGAGTGCCATTGCTGCTTGGGCCATTGGAGCGGCGCTGGCCAAATTTGTACCGGGCATTCCGCCTCTGAATGGAATTATCGGCGCGGCAGCTGCTTATGTGGCCATTTCCATCGCTGTTCAAAAGTTCGTAAGTTCAGAATCTGCAATTAAAGTGAAAAAGGTGACGGAAGCATGATCATTAAAAATGCAGCATTGAAAAATAAGGAAGGCGTCTGGCAAATCCTTATCGAATCAGGAAAAATCGAAAAAATCGGGCGGGAGATTGAAACCAGCAGCGGCCACGAATCCATTGACGTTCAGGGGAACCTTGTCCTTCCCCCGTTCGTCGAACCGCATATCCACCTTGATACAACCCTGACCGCCGGCGAACCGAACTGGAATGAGAGCGGAACGCTGTTTGAAGGGATTCAGCGCTGGGCGGAGCGGAAAGAATCCCTAACGGTTGAGGATGTCAAAACGAGGGCAAAGACAGCACTGAAGTGGCAAATTGCCCAGGGCATCCAGCATGTCCGCACACATGTTGACATCACAGATCCCGATTTGACGGCCCTGGAAGCAATGCTGGAAGTGAAAGAAGAAATGTCGCAATACATTGACCTCCAAATTGTCGCTTTTCCTCAGGAAGGCATTCTCTCTTATCCGAATGGGGAAGAGCTGCTCGAGGAATCACTTAAGATGGGTGCGGATGTTGTCGGCGGCATTCCTCATTTCGAATTTACGAGGGAGTATGGCGTTGAATCGATGAAAACGGCGTTCCGATTAGCTCAAAAATACGACCGCTTGATTGATATCCATTGTGATGAAATCGACGATGAACAATCGCGCTTTGTCGAGGTCGTCGCAGCAGAGGCTTATCGGCTTGGCATGGGAGAACGAGTGACAGCGAGCCACACAACGGCGATGCATTCGTATAATGATGCCTATACGTCCAAATTGTTCCGTCTGCTGAAATTGTCGAACATCAATTTTGTCGCCAACCCACTAGTGAATATCCACCTTCAGGGCCGATTTGATTCGTATCCAAAACGAAGGGGCATCACAAGGGTCAAGGAGCTGAAGGAGGCAGGTATCAACGTCTGCTTCGGCCATGATGACATATTTGATCCATGGTACCCGCTCGGAACAGGCAATATGCTGCAAGTGCTCCATATGGGCATTCACATCACCCAGCTGATGGGTTATGACCAGATCATGCAGTCAATTGATTTTGTAACGGATAACAGCGCCAAAACACTGCATATTGAAGAAAAGTATGGAGTAGAAGAAGGCAAACCGGCTAATTTGATCGTCCTCCATGCGGAGAATGCATATGAAGCAATACGAAAACAGGCGCCAGTGCTTTATTCAATCAGGAATGGCGAGGTCATTGCGCAGACTGCGCCTGCTGAAACAAACATTATGCTTGGAGAGGCAAAGGAGAAGATTGCGTTTAATAGATAACAAAAGGCTAAAAAATAACGCCTGCTGACAGACAGCAGGCGTTACTCGATTGGTGTATGAAATTACTCTGATTTCTTCAGTAAGTCCCTCTGGCTTCTAATCGAATCAAGTATGTACGCTTCGGTTTTATCATTTAACTCCTCAATGCGCCTGTTTAAGAAAAATGCATCAATCCAGGACCATATCACAGATGCCGCTAAGAGAAAAATAAACAAGCCTAGAAGGAATTTGCTAAAGCCATATAAATAATCAACGGTTGATAACAAAAAGATAATTCCGAAAATAGGTAATGCGCTCGATAGCAGCATTGCTGAAGCATATCCATAGTTTTCTGTATAGAAACGATGTGCTCCGAAAAAACTCAAACCAGCCCATAATCCCCAGGCAGCTTCTCTATTTTTCTTCTTTTTCAGCATTTCTGATTCAAGGACAGCTAATTCTTCTAAGGTAAGGTCATTCTTTGAAATAGTAGTCATGCTGGTTCTAATTTGCTGCAGCCGAATTTTGTTTGGCATTTTTCAGCAAGCGGATTTCTGAAAGTACTTCATTCTCAATTTTTTCGTTCGTGTCCTTTATCATGCCGTTCAGCAAGAAAAGATCAATTAGGGTCCAAATACCCAGACCGCCAAGAGTTAATAACATTGCAACAGCAGTCCCTGTTTTACCCAGGTAAAAACGATGGCCGCCCAAACCGCCTGTAAAGATCCATAGCAGCCAGGCTGTTCCAGTTGATTTTTGTTTTTTGCTCATTTCGGAACTTAATAGTTGTAGATCTTCGGATGTAAGATCTTGTTTTTGTACTAATGACATTACAATAACCCCCAAAATTTTCATTTTTATAGAACATAATATACATATTACCATTAAAATTTGTAAAAGTGTGTAAAATTTTGAATTATTTTGTCCTACTGTGTTTCTTTTATATCTCATACCGAGGTAATCAAAAGAGATATAAAGTGGGACAGCAAAAAGTCTGCCTTTAATCGGTACAGTCCCAGGCAAGAAACCTCACTAAAAACGGACAGACACCTTTTTCTTCACAAACCTCATAAGGAAGAGCGCCGGGTCATACAATGGGTAAAAAAATAGAGGGTGGATAAAGATGCCCATAAACTTCCCTGTAGGCATAAAAACGCTGAAAGTGAGCAGCGGCCCGAAGCAATATGTCTTTTACCCCAGGGCGTCCGGCATGCCGCACAAAGGGTTGGAAAGGTTCATCAATCGGGCGATTGCCTCTCAGACCCAGCAGCTCATCAATGAACAGGCCGGGAATATGCCGTCAGCTGTGGAAGAAATGATCGGCTATTATGAAATCAAAAATAACCAGCGGCAGGTCTTAAGCTTATCGCTCATCAATTATACGTATCATTATTATGCAGCCCACGGCATGACGTACATCAAATCTTTGACGTTCGATCTGGAGAAAGGCAAGCTCTGCAAATTGAAAGACTTGTTCAAGCCTGGCAGTGATTATGTAACAAAGCTTTCCAGCTTGATTGATGCCCAAATCAAGGAGCGCAATATTCAGCTTCTGGGCGATTTCATATCCATCAGGCCGAATCAAGACTTTTATATTGCTGATAAATGCCTTGTCGTCTATTTTCAGCTGTATGAAATTACGCCGTATGTCACCGGCTTTCCGATGTTTCCGATATCCGTATATGAAATGGAAGATATCATCGATGAAAACGGGCCTCTTGGGCGAATGGCTGTAAGTAACTAGCACTCGGTTTGCTAAAATTAAAAACAGGGAGCAGCCAATCTGGAAGAGCTCTTTGTTGCTCTATTAAAGACTCTTTAACAAAAAAATGGTCAAAAGCCTGTTCGTATACATGGCATTTAAAACGGGGAGTTGATTTGCGCTACAGGGGCCCGCTTTCCGCGGGGCGGGCGGTGAGCCTCCTCATCGCTAGCGCTCTTGCGGGGTCTCACCTGTCCCGCTGCTCCCGCCGGAGTCGAGCCCCTTCCGCTCCAATCAACTAGCACGTGAACAGATATCCCGCTTTTATCTTATTTAGTCAGTTGGTTTGGATAATAATTAGCATTCCTGCGCTAATTATTATGAATGCAGAGAACTCTCTGTTACCTATAAGAACTGCTTAATCTAGTGAGATGGACAACAATTGCTTCGTACAACGCCTTTTCCCTACCAGTTTGGCGGTTATATGTGAAAGTAAATTGACAGCCAATCGAGAAAAGGAAACCAAGAGGAATTTTGATGAATAACAATTATTGCTTTTTAAGAACAAGGGTATGCAACTGAGTGGATTGGAGCGGAAGGCATTCGACCGCGGAAGCGAATGCCTGCAGCGGAAAGGAACGGACAAGATTCAGAAAACTATATTCCCTTCTCCCGCAATCCTGCCCTTTTATGGAACATCGAAGATAAAATAGTTTGGAAAGCCTGGCATAAGGTCAACTATATGACATCCGGATTTTTCCTTTATTTCCCTATCCGTAAACAAAGAAGAACAGCAAGCCTGACCTTTACGGTTTGGCGTGCTGTTCTTCTTTATATATAAGGTGTTAAAAAGCATTCTGTTTAAGTAGCTGAGAATTAATAGTTTTCCTTTCAACCAACCGAACTTGTTAAAGACCTTGTGTTTCCCGTGAAACCCGGCCTCAATTTCCCCGCTCAAATGACGTTTCCTCATGGGAAACACCCTCAGGCTGGGCATCAAAGTAGAGGGTCCTGCTTGGAAATGCGACGGAGACCCCTTCTTCTTCAAGAATTTCCAGAATGCGAAAATTGACGTTTTCCTTCACTTTCAAAAAATCGCCCCAGACCGTCGTATTTGTAAAGAAATACAGGAATATATCGAGGCTGCTGCTGTTATACTCATCGAAGGTGACAAAAATCGTCTCCTGATGGATGTCCTCATGGTTCTTCAGCATTTCTTCTATCTTTCTGATTGTACCCTCCAATTTGCTCTTAGGCGTATCATACGTTACACCGAGTTTGAAGGTGATCTGCCGTTTCCCCATTTTACTCCAGTTTGTGATTGCTTCGTTTGCGAGTGTTGCGTTTGGAACGGTGACAAGCGCCTGGGCAAATGTCCGGACAAGCGTGCTGCGGAAGTTGATATCCTCAACAGTCCCTTCGACCGTGGGTGTCTTGATCCAGTCCCCGATCGAAAATGGCTTTTCGGTGATAATGACAATCCCCCCGAATAAGTTGGCGAGTGCGTCTCTGGCGGCAAGTGCAAATGCCAGCCCGCCAAGGCCGAGTCCGGCGACAAAGCCGTTCACATCATATTCGAATTCCTGTGCAATGATACTGATGCTGATCGCAATGATCACAAAGCGGATCGCTTTCGAGAGGAACGGAATCAGAATCTTGTCTATCTCGAAGTTGAACCGTTCATTTATTTTCATGAACAACAGGGAGGATCCTGAAGACAGATTATATAAACCCCAGGCAATGAGTGCGATTATTGATGATCTTATTAATTTTAAAAAGAGCGCGTTATGCTGCTCCAGATAGGGAAAATAATCAATGGATACATAGATGCCGATAATAAGGAACAGCCAGCGAAGCGGCTTTTCAAATGACAGCAGGACGTAAGAAAAAAAGTCCGTCGGTGTTTTTTTACTTAATTTCAAAATAAGATGAAAAACGTATTTTATGAAAATCTTCCTGAACACGAGGAATAATAGAAAGATACCCATTGATATCCCCAGGTCGATCAATGTTTCTTGCGGCGGAAAATAATCCCAGTACATTTGTGTATTCTCCTTTTTGCTTCATTTCACTTTTTTCATAATAACACAAATGGCGCTGGGAATAGAATTCGATGGTGCCTGCCGGAATGAGCCGGGGATTGGAATGGTTTTGTTTATACAGAACCTTTGAAAAAAAGTGAGGCTGTATATCCCACCTGGTGTTTCACCACATGTATGAACGCTGGGCATTATGAATGAAAAACAAGAACCAGACCGCGTGGTTTTGTTCGTCTGCTGCGGCCCGGCGGAACCTGTCTTTTATCATGGGATTGCCTGCTCGATCTGCAATATCCTGATAAAAATCGGCGGCGTCCTGTTCATCTTTGAATGAGAAGACAATCCCATCCCGATAGGTTCCCGGACATTCTTCGATGATTTCAGAGGCCGGCTGCCTTCCTGTTAATCCCGTATAAATCCTGAGGAACTCCCGATAGTGTCTTCTTTCGTCCTCACGGATCTCCAGGATGCGATTTCTTTCATCCGGAGTGGGAGCCAGCCGCGCCAGCTGGCCGTAACACGAAATCGCACTATATTCTGCATTGATGGCTTTCTGAATATCACTTTCTAACTGTGTGTCATTCGGCTGGCGGAAATAGTCGGGGCTGCAATTGTAAAAATAAAGATTTTCGGACATGTTCGTTTGCCCTCCCGGTTTTAAGGTATCAAATTATCGTATGTCCGGTGAGTGGGTGGGGGTGCATGCCCCATCTTGGATTGACGGTAAAACCGCTGAAAACAACTTGTTCCACAAGCGCCTGAAAAGTGGAAGGCGTCAAATTTGTATGTTATATAAAATCAGAATCCTCAAATACATTGGAATCTCAAAAGATGTAAAGATCAGGACACAAAGTGATGTGAATCTTTGAAACAAGACAGGCAGCCCTAAATGAAGCAGTAGTGAAAACAGTCATAGAGAAAGGAGATGAGAGGCGGTTTTGACAATCAACAGTGTGATTTTATTACTCGCATTTTTGCTGTTATTGGGTGTTCTTTCAACTAAATTTTCTACAAAGTTCGGATTGCCGGCTCTTGTCCTGTTTATTGCAGTCGGAATGGCGTTAAGCAACTATATTTATTTTGACAATCCGGGAATGGCGCAGCTGTTCGGGGTTCTGGCGCTGATTGTCATCCTTTTTGAAGGCGGCTTGCAAACGGAATGGAAGCGTGTCAGAAAGGTAATGGGAGCCTCGGTATCGATGGCGACAATTGGAGTGCTGCTCACTGCCGCCGTAATTGGGATTGCCGCAAAATTCATACTTGGCCTAAGTTGGCTGGAAGGTTTGTTATTTGGGGCAATTGTCGGCTCAACAGATGCTGCTGCCGTATTTGCAGTGCTTGGGAACAAAAATATCAAGCCCCAGTTGTCTTCAACACTTGAAGCTGAGTCAGGAACGAATGACCCGATGGCGATCTTTCTCACGGTTTCGCTAATCAGCGTCATTGAAGCTCCGGAAACGGAGATCATCGGGCTTGTTCTCACATTTTTTTGGCAGATGGGTTTTGGGTTGATAATGGGTCTGTTATTCGGAAAAGTTTCAGTATGGTCCATCAACAAAATAAACCTGGATTCTGCAGGGCTGTATCCAGTATTATCTCTTTCGCTCGCCATATCGACGTATGCCATAACCACCGTATTGGGTGCGAGCGGCTTCCTGGCAGTTTATGTTATGGCAGTATTGGTAGGGAACTCTGACTTGACGTACCGCCATTCCATCTTCAGTTTCAATGACGGTTTTGCCTGGATGATGCAAATTTTGATGTTTATCCTTCTCGGATTGCTGGTGTTTCCGAATCAATTGATCCATATTGCCTGGCAGGGAATTTTGTTGTCACTCGTCCTCATGATGGTTGCAAGGCCGCTTGGAGTATTTGTCAGTATGGCGCTGGCGAACTATACATTAAATGAAAAGCTGTTTATTTCCTGGGCCGGTTTAAGGGGAGCGGTACCTATCGTTCTGGCCACCTATCCGATGCTGGCCGGACTGGAAAACAGCCAGATGATTTTCAACGTGGTCTTCTTTGTCGTTCTCCTCTCTGCACTGCTGCAGGGTACGACCATCAATCCTCTTGCAGAAAGATTGGGACTTGCCGGCGCAGAAAAGCCCCAGCCTGCCCACAGCCTGGAATTGGTATCAATCGGCAAGACGAATAATGAAATCATCGAAATTCATATAGGCGATCAGTCTGTTGTAGCCGGAAAAGAATTAAAGGAGTGTACACTGCCGGCAGAGTCTTTAATTACAGCAGTCATTCGAAACGATCATTTGATTACACCGCGCGGCGACACGGAGTTGAAATCAGGTGACATTCTGTACGTCCTCGTTTCCAAGGACAAGCGGGAGTATATCAAACTGTTGTTCAAACGGGAGGCAAGCGATACTTCAGGTATTGAGTAGCCATTGAAAAAGTGCCTGGCTCCGCTGGTGAAAAGGCTGGTGCCAGGCACATCTGCTGTTATTCCTCTTTCTCATCTTCTTTCTCATCTTCTTTCTCTTTTTCTTCCTCTATGTCTTTAATCAGTTTCTTCATTTCCGCAATTTCTTTCTCCTGCGTTTTTACAATTTCATCGGCCAATTTCTGTACGCGAGGGTCGGAAAAATTCGCGCGTTCGCTTGTTAAAATGGCGATGGAGTGATGGGGGATCATGGATTTCATGAACGATGTATCCTCAACAGTCGTCTGGCTCCGCACAAGCCAAAGTGATAAAGCAAACACCACTGCGCTGGTGCCGAGAATGGCGAAATTCACCGCTCGCTTTTTATGCATCTTCCACATGAACAGCATCATGATGATTGACATACAAGACCCCATCAGGAGGGCCATGTAAATTCTTGTTTCACTTAAAGTGAAATGATTGAACTTAAAGACATTTAAAAACATGAGAAAGTACATGACGATTGTTGAAGTGGCAATCATCGCTGCGAATCTTGCATAGCCTTTCATAAAGCTTCCTCCTCATAATCAGATTATGTTGTTATAAAGACCTATTCCGTCTCTGCTCGGCGCCGCTTCCATTTTGCTGAAAAAGGCATAACACAATAGGTAGAAGGGTACTATACTATCTTTGATTTCCCGTTAATTGACTGATTAAACTGGATAGGGAATGTCTCCAGACCGGATGTATAAAAGGAAGAGGGGAGATGCTTGTTTTAAAAAGGCAGGGCAGGGAGAAGAAGGCATGAAGCAGCCAGTCTCTATAAGTAATCCCAACGCATAAACATCACAACTCAGCTGATTAAAAAACATAAAAAAAGCCCGCCGATTGGCGGGCCATTAGGCAAAGCAGAGGCACATCTGCCCTTAATCCATATTCTTAACAATGGCCACTGCTTGAATTACTTCCTGTTTGGAAGGTTGAACTCCCAAAAAGAATAAGGTGATCTGGCTGGCCGCGTTTTCTTTCAAAAAATGAGATTTTTGTACATGTTCATTAAGCATTCGGAATCGGAATCTGTTAGGATAGAATTCTTTTTTCACCGTCTATAGCTTGTATCGGATCGATGTTCTGGGTGAATTCCAGCGTGCCGGCATACGATCCATCCTGGTCCCTCACTGCGAAATAACGGATATAGACGTATTTATCACGGAATTTGATCCAAAAATCTTCATTATCTTTCTTGCCGGATTTGAAATCGTTCAGCAGCTCCTCCACAATGTGTGCACTTTTCGGCGGATGGCAATTTTGTACGGTTCGGCCGATTACTGCCTTCGTCCGCGGGAAAATCCTTTCTTTTCCTTGCGAGAAATACCGGACCACGTCCTGATCATCGATGAATGTGATATCGACAGGCAAGTGGTTCAGCAGCAGCTCAAGCTGACTGAGTGACAGAATGCCCGTTTCCAATTTGATGAACCCTTCTGACATCACATTCGCATCAAGCTCATGCCTTTCAGGCTTCCACATTGCTGCCGGAGAGGTAAGGCAATAGCCGATTTCGTCACTTTCCTGGGCGATTTTTATCCATTCATCTTCCGTGAAATGATCCAGGCACATCGCAAAAAGGATGTTTTCTTCCCTGTAGATCATTTCAATGACCTGCTGTGCGGCAAAACCGGCTTTTTCGTGAATGGATTGTTTATCTTCGGTGTCATGGATAAGCGTATGTTTCAAATCTTTTATGGCATCCCGAATAAAGTCGTCGATTCTCCACATGTTTACGGAAGGGCCGTTGATGCCATACTTTTCAAGGTACGGAAAAATGAGATGCTCTTTGCGTACATAATGTTTGTCGATGTCGAGCAACAGATTACAGTCTTCCACCAGCTTAAAGCGGTTATCATCCGTATCATCTTCCATGAATGCTGCCAAATGCGGCTGCAGCCTCGACTGGATCAGCTTTTCAAGTTCCCTGTTTTCCAGTTTGAATGTATGAATCGGATGTCCCGGTTCTTCTTCGGGCCGCTGTACTCCTTCAATGTTACCTTTAAGGATGGTCATATGAGCATTTGATAAACGGTTAACTTCATGGGCGGGCAAATCCTTCGATTCCAATATATCACGCTGCATTTGTGAAAGGTGTGTAACCTCATCAACTGTCACTTTACCGATTTTCCTGTCAAAAACAGCTTGAACTTCGTCAATGCTTTTTCCATTAAAAAGATCCATGAAGATTTCTTCAATTATTTGCTGGCGTTCTGATCTAAGGGCTGCAGGCTGTTCACGGTTATTGATAAGCTCACTCAAGGCGGATACCCCTTTTCTTTTTTGGTTATAGAAATGATAAACATTCTCATTGACTATAACGTAACATGCCGGCCAGTCACTGTTAGTGATGTGAATCACAGGAAGCTGCAGGCTTTAGTGACAGTTTTGGGTCCGCCGGGAGGGGAGGAAAACAAACAAAAAGATGCCTTCCCCGCTGTATGCAAGCTGCGGGAAAAGGCATTCTGGAACTTTAAAGTGGTAATATTCGCGTTTGGAACTTTCTTACGGCTGTCCGCTGCCCCGGCAGGACATTGAAAAAGGCTCTTGGAATTGATACCGCACGAAAAAAATTAGTTTTTTTTTTTTTTCAAGGAGTCGAATGCCTTCCGCTGCAATCCACTAAGTTGTAAAACTAAAGGTTTGCAAAAACTAATGAACAATTTTTTATATATTGCTCATCGCCACTGTGGACATTTAAGGAAAATAGATCAGTACCCATTCAAATAAGACATTATCATTCAAGATAGATACACTAGACTTGGATAGAAGGGTTGAATGAAACGATTATTCTTATTGGCCAAAAAAACCGAGAAGGATTGCTTGTTTTATACAAACCACCGTTTGAAAAAAATAAAAGCGGGACCTCTGTTCACTCATCAGTTGATTGGAGCGTAAGGGGCTCGACTCCTGCGGGAGCAGCGGGACAGGTGAGACCCCGCAAGAGCGCCAGCGATGAGGAGGCTCACCGCCGCCCCGCGGCAAAGAAGACACTGTGAGTGCGACCGGAGGGAAGCAGGAACAGATGTCGCACTTGTGCCCTTGGGTGAAAGCGAGCCCCTGCAGCGGAAATCAACAGCCCGATTTAAAGTGCCTAATCTGAGCGTATCGATGGTTTTGGTATTTTCTCTGTTTGGCGAATGTTCAACAACCAACTTTAACAGAGCCTTTTTTAAAGGTCTTTATTGCCCGTTTTTCTTGATATGTTGTTTTGACAGTTCAAGATCTATCATCCTTTTAAGTTCTTCTTTCGACCGGACACCGCTGAGTGTCGTGCTGCCGATAATGAAAGTGGGGACAGCCTCAATGTCCACCTCATGATATGCATGCTCTAAAGCCTTTTGATGGGCCTCTTTATACTTGCGGGTCTCCAATGCCCGGCGATATTCTTGCTGATCAAGGCCCACTTCACCTGCCAGTTTTGAAAGGACATTTACATTACCGATATCCAGTTCATCCTGGAAAAAGGCTGTGAACATGCGGTGGTTATATTCACTCCCGCTTCCATGTTCCCTGGCGTATTGGTAACCTTCAAATGCCAGATGTGTATGAGGCTGCGGGGAGACACGAGGCAATACAATTTTCACACCGAATTTATCTGCCATGGGATAAACGTAGTTTTGCCAGGTGGTTTGTAGATAATCTCCTTCGGGTTCTAACGTTTCGTTTGGGTAAGGACGCAATTCATACGGCATCCACTCGACATTCACGTCTTTGCCCTTTATTGCCTTTTCAAGCGGAGACTCCGCTAAAAAGCAGAATGGTCAAACGTAATCGGAGTAGATTCTGATGGTAAGAGTCATGTGAATTCCCCCTCGTCGTCTGAACTTCAAATTTTTCTCTCCAACTATGTTACCCTCTTTGAAGGCAACCTACCCTGAAAATAAATTTGTCAGCGTTCATAAGTGCCCCATCTGCAGCATGGTTATCTTTGTTGAATTTTTCTCGGATGAACCATCCATTGCCCTTATCTATCTTCTTAAAATTGGCCACTGCGAAATACTCCTTGCTGGCAATTTATACGGTTAAAAAAAGCTGTCGTGATCACCATAATCTCAAGGTGATTACGACAGCTTATTAATGAGGCTCCTTCTATGAGCAACCTATTCCGGATTGCTCCGGTACCAGATGACGAGCGGGATAAGCAGAAGTGAAAGGATTGCCCCGGCTATTGACAGCATGGCATAACTGGTATATGCCGCAATGATGCCGGACAGTGCACCACCTGACGCACCGGCAAGAGCAATAAAAACATCAACCGACCCCTGTGTTTTTGCGCGGGTGGCCGGTATGGTCGCATCGACAATCAGTGCTGTACCGCTGATCAAGCCGAAGTTCCAGCCCAGTCCGAGCAGAGCAAGTGCGATCGTAAGGAGCAGAAGGGAGTCTGTTGGTGCTGCAGCAGCGAGAAGTCCGGCAGCAATCAGGGTTACCCCGGCGGCGTTTGCCATTGCGATGCGGCCGTACTTATCGACGAGAACACCTGTAACGAGAGATGGGAGGTACATGGCTCCGATATGGACGCCAATGATCATGCCAACCGCCCGCAGGCCATGTCCGTGGTGTCCCATGTGGACCGGTGTCATTGTCATAACCGCAACCATGACGATCTGGGTTAAAACCATGATAGTGGCGCCTACAAAGATACCGCGTTTGTTTGAGGCAAGTGCAACGGAATCCAGATAGGAGACATTGTTTTCACCAGATTCCCTGATAGTTGTCATGCTTGTTGCGATGACAAGAGGATCTGGCCGCAGGAAGATCAAATGGACAAGACCCGCGAGTATAAAGGCTGCCGCTGCCAGAATGAATGGCCCGGCAAGTGGGGGAATGCCGATTCCTGCAGCAAAGCTGCCCATCACATCAACGAGATTCGGTCCGGCAACTGCACCAAATGTAGTCGATACGAGTGCGATACTGACTGCTTTTCCGCGTTGTTCAGCGCTGGCCAGATCAGTGCCTGCGTAGCGGGCTTGCAAATTTGTGGCAGTGCCCGAACCATAGACAAGCAATGAAGCAAAAAGAAGGAAGACATTATTCGTTACGGCCGCGATTACCACGCCGATTGCGCCAATCCCGCCCGTAATGAATCCTGCCGCAAGCCCCGGCCTGCGCCCGAAACGCTGGGACAGCCGCCCGACAATCAGCGCCGAACCTGCTGAACCAAGCGTGAATAATGCAGCCGGCATGCCTGCAAAACGGTCGGTTCCGAGCATGTCCTGGGCTAGCAGAGCCCCGACTGTAATACCTGCCGCAAGTCCGGCGCCGCCGAAGATTTGCGAAATGACAACAATGAGCAGTGTCCGCCGGTAAAGCTCCTGCTGCTTAGCAGGGGAATCGATATAACTTTGTACAAGAGATGATTGATTGTCTGATGCTGCTTCATTTTCTTTTTTATGCAGCATGATCCAGCCGCCATTTCCAGTGTTCGGATATCATCTCATTTATTGATTCTTTCATTATATTTCTTTGCATAAGATCAACTCCAACTTTATCTAATAATCTTGTAAACCATCAGGGGTATACATACCTATTCTATCACACAGTAAAATGCTAGAATCAAACTAAATGAAACAAATGAATTGGAAAAAGTGGGTGTTTGGTTGGAAGTATTTCTGTTTACGGTCATTATCTTGCTTGCGTCCATCCTGCAAACCAGCACGGGGTTCGGATTTTCAATACTGGCGACGCCATTTCTCCTGTTCCTGTTTGAACCGAAGGAAGCCATACAAATCAATCTGATTTTATCATTATTTATTTCTGCTGCCTTACTTGCAAAAATCAGCAGGGATATCGATTTTGGGGTGTTAAAGCGGCTCATCATCGGCAGCACAGCAGGATTGCCGGCAGGAATCATCATTTTCCTTTTAATTGATATAACGAAGTTGAAGCTCGGAATCAGCATTGTCATTTTGCTTTTGACGGTTATGCTGATCGTTAAGTTCCGTATTGTGCAGACAACGAAAAGGGATTTGCTGGCGGGCGGGCTTTCCGGTTCCCTGACTACAAGTATCGGGATGCCGGGACCGCCTTTGCTGCTTTATTTTTCTGGAACGGATACGAAGAAAGAAAAGCTGCGGGGGACGACACTTGCATTTTACTTGTTCATTTACTTGATGAGCCTGATTATGCAGATCATGTTTGCCGGAACAAATGAAACGGTCTGGATTTCCAGCAGTGTAGCCCTGCCGCTTGTAGCGGCTGGTATGTATGCGGGACAGCATTTATTTAAGCTCATCAACCAAGACACCTTTAGAATCTTCACTTACATCATCCTGTTATTTACCGGAGTTTATTTACTTATCGAGAGTTTGAGCTGATTCGCTGACCGTTGGCAGCATTCCGGCCTGCAGAGGAGAGAAGAAGTGAGATTTTGTTGTCAATACAGCAAGCAGAAAAACCGCGAGAGAACGAGAATCGATCTTTCGCGGTTTTTCTTGCTGTTAAGGAAATTTTAAAATTTTTGCGTTGCGGATACGGGAAGGGAGTCATCCAGCTCAAGGCGCCAGCGGCTATCGTCATAAACGGTGATCCCCTTCGGAAGGAAAGATCACCTTCCTGCGGGTACCCCCGCTTATGCGTACGCCTTGCGCTTTTGGTCCATTCAGTGGAAGGGCCGGGTTTCACCCAATAGAATAAGGATTATAACCTGCCAAGCAGAGCTTCAAGTCTCTTTTCCTGTTGAGCGAGTTTATTAGCCGCATGACCGACCATTTGTTTATAGATTTGTAAAATCTTTTGTCCGTAGTTTTTGCCGGGTACCGCCCATTTTCCGTTAAGGTCGGTCCACAATTCGGCGCTCCCCCTTGTGACCAGGCCGAACCTTGGATCAACGAGAGAGGTGCCTTCAGGAATGTCTCTGACAGTTGAATAAGCGTACAAATGCTGGATGTGGGCATGAACCCCCGATTCAGGTGTTTTGAACTCTGCACCTTGATTACCGGCTCCTGTGGCACCGATTCCGGCATAGTTGTTCTGTTTCTTATCAACAAGTCCGGTGAATCTGAAATAGTCTGTTTCATGAATGGCCTGTGCGAAGGCGGCATCGGCTCTTATGCCGTATATGTTTCCATACTTCATATAAAACCGGCCAAGTTCGGGTGCATCCGGATTAACCGTCTTTGCATATTGATCAAGTTGGCGTGCTGATAAATGTGTTTCTCCTGTGATTGACAGCAGTTCCCCGCCTTGTGTTTCTATTTTGGGTGAAGGAGGCTGTTCTTTTTGTAAGTCAGTCACGATAAACGGATTTGCAATACCGATTTTTTCCAGACGCCTCATTTGCTCCACAGCATTTTCCCTGTTTGAAAAAGCACCGGCCTGGACACGGAAATAGTTTTTTCCCGATATCACAACTTGGGTGATGAATGAGTCAATACCTCCAGCAGCGAGAAGCCTGTTTCTTTCTTCAGCCAGCTTTCGAGTTCTGAAAGATCCGGAAATGACTTTATATAAAACAGCCGCAGCCGGTTTGGGATGCAAGCGGAGTGCCCTGGCTGTGCCTTTTGCGATAGCTTCTGAAACGTCTACGATGAATGCGGGATCCTTCAGTGTCTCAAGATTCCTGGCATGGTCTATAAACAGCACCTCGAGCAGCAGTGAACTCATTTTTGTTTCACGGAGCACGTGGAAATTGGCACGCTTTTTTCCTCTGTCTGTCACTTGATGCCGCGTCTTTACAGATGTGATGATATCGTAATGGATGATGTTCTGGTAGTATTTCGTTTCCGGAGAGACTGCTCCGTTGAAAATGAAACTTTCAAACCCTTTGCCGCCAGCAGCATTATGGTGTATGGAAAGGAAAAAATCGGCATTCAGTTCATTCGCCAAATCAGTTCGTTCGTCCAGGGACATGGATCTGTCGGTTGTTCTGGTCATTACTGCGTTCACCGTATAATTTTTTTCCAGATATTTGCTTACCCTGGAAGCGATAACCAGGTTGAAATCTTTCTCTTTATAACCCCGATAAGTTGCTCCGGTATCGTCGCCGCCATGCCCGGGGTCGATTACAATTGTTTTCATATTCCCACCTCCTTATTATATATAGTGGAAGATGGCCGAATAGTATTGAGTTTTTTTACCGTATAGGAGAATAAATTATCAGCAAAGAAGTATTGCGATGGAGTGGCCGATTTAAGGATTCAGGGCAGCTGCGCGTCTGTCTTCGCCTGAAGGCTCGCCAACAGGATATTCATTCAAAAAGGTTTCACGTGAAACAATTTCGCTGTTCTTTTACCTGATTTTTGGAAAATTAAACAGGAAATGAAACATTTTTGTGAGCTAAATATGCAAACCCCAATAATAATCTTAAAACTCTTTACGATCCAATGCAGTATTTTAAAAAGGATTATCTAATATAACAGATGATAAAAAAGGGACAGGTTTGAAGGAACCTGTCCCATAAGTTACATTTCGTATAGATTTTGATCACTGTTCTGGTTTAACACCGAAAAATGTGCTGGTCCAATACGAGCTGTCAAGACCTGCATGAGACGGTTGAAAAGGCTCAATGGTCCATCTGCGCAAGCACGCGGGTTTGATGCGTTTACATCAATAATCAGCATTAATCGGGACCGGAAAACGATACCCTACTTTTTGATGGGAATCTGAATTTCTGTCAGCCATTCCTCTTCTTTTTCTTTATTCCATATTCCATCAATAAAGCTTTCGCGCGGACTCCCCGCTATTTCGTAGCCGTTATCTTCCATCCATTTCATGAGGCGGGCGTACCCTTCGCCAATGGAAGCGTAGCTCCCTTTATGGTAGGTGCAAGCGGCAGTCACTGGCGCTATTTTTTTGAATGAGAGCATACTTGTGTCTTTCTTCATTTCGGTAACAGCTTCGCAGATTTCCACATCAATATTGGATTCACGGTACTCCCCGTCATGATAAATGTTAAAGCAATATGCCGGTGAAGCCGTTTTACAACCCAGCCTTTTCATTTCTGGCGCCATTTCATTCGGTACGACAGAAAAGAGTGCGTTGTAGTCTGGAATCCGTTTCCTCATGGAAGCTGCCGTCACTTCGGGAATTTCTTTGATCGTTACATCTAAATTCGTCATGTCCATCTCTCCTTCAGCATGTTTTAAAATGCTTTGAATCTTAGCGAGCCTCTCCCGTTCAATCTTGATTCGCTTCAAAGCTTCACGTTCTTTTTCCAGTAGAATATCTTCTGCCTGCATTTCCCCATCCAATACCTGCTTCATTTCCTTCAATGTAAATCCCAGCTGTTTCATGCTCATGATTTTGTTCATTTGCACCAGCTGGTCAGTGGAGTAGTATCTGTATCCTGTGAAATCATCGACGCGTGCGGGCTTAAGCAGGCCGATATCATCATAATGCCTTAACGTTTTGACCGTCACCTTATTCATTTTTGAAAACATCCCGATGCTGATCATTGAATCACCTGCCGGCAAGTTATTTTTAAGACTGTCGACTGTCTATGGATTTATTGTAATCTCTCCTCCAACAGGAGGGTCAATAGCATGTTTGGAAATAATTTAAGCGGATGCGGCTGGGTTTATCCTGCCCAACCTGTGTATGTCCAAGTAAATCATAGGGAAAAAAGAGTTATTTTGGGATCTATTGCTTTTGACCGGCTTCATCACTATTATCCGGATATAAAGAAAATTCACCGATTGGCGAGCTTTTGGGCTAAGGCAGAACTCAGCAGCCCTTATCTTTATTCTTAAAATTGGCCACTGCGTCAAACTGCCAATTTATATGAAAAAAAGAACTCGATCGACGAGTTCTTTTTTGTATCTTATATTACCTTTTTAAAATTGTAATGATTAGGCGTTCTTACAAAACGTTTTCAATAAACATCCGGATAACGTCTGCCCCGCCGATAAATGTGCCGAGTGAACTGCCGAGGTTTGTCAGAATGATGATCAGCAGGATCCGGCTCACTTTATTGGCCCAGAAACCTTTTACCGTAAAGACATCTTCTGACAGGCTTTCAAAGTCCGCAACGCTCGGACGGCGGATATAGGCCTGGACAAATCCCGCAAACCATCCTGCGGCAAGGAGCGGATTCAACGAACTGACCGGTGCTGCAATGAAGGCGGTCAAGATGGCAAGAGGATGGCCGAAAGCAGCAGCAGCTCCGATTGCGGAAAGGGTGCCGTTCCAGAGAATCCAACTTATTGTCTGGTTCACCCCCGTGGCCGGGCTCGTCATAAACGTATAAACGATGATGCCGATAATCAGGAGCGGGATAGACCAGCCGATGATTTTAGGCACATTCGATTTTGGCGGAATCTTGGACAGTTCCTTCAAATCATGGTCGTTGTGAATTTCTTTTGTTATACCGGGTGCATGGGCGGCACCGACAACAGCGACTATTTTCTTCCCGGGCGCATGTTTGATTTTTTCAGCCAGATATTGGTCGCGTTCATCGATCAGCGGGCGTTTCAGTTCCGGGAAAGAGGCGGTGAATTCCTTCAGCATTGAATCGAGCATATCTTCGGACTTCATCTTTTCCATTTCTTCCTCGGAAATGCTCTCTTTATCGAAAATACTGTAAAAAATGGTCATCATCAGGCGTGCTTTCCCCCAGAATCCGACACCACGCCAGATACGGGCAAATGTTGTCTGGATATTTCGGTCGGCAAGAACGAGCTCGGCGCCTGTTTCTTTTGCTGATTCAATGCCCTGGATCATTTCCTGTCCCGGCTTGATCCCCATCTGCTTCGCCATACGTTTTTGAAAAGAAGAGATGAGCAGATTCATGAAGAGCAGGGTGGCTTTCTTTTCCTTTATCACCTGGAATATGTCCATATCCTTCCATTTCTTCTGGTTTGTGATTGACTCATAGCGCTGTGCATCCAGTTCGACACATACAGAGTCGGGCTGCTCCGCTTCAATGACTTCCTTCACTTGATCGGCACTTTGCTTCGATACATGGGCAGTGCGGATGAGAATAATCTCTTTCTCCTCTATATTCAAACGTGTGATTGCTTCTTCCGGCATAAACGACCTTCCTTTTGTAAAAGTAATTAAGAATCAATTTTATCCTATAAGAACAAATTTACACCACAATTCCATAAAGAGCCAGTATGCATTTAAATAACCAGTTCCGTTTTCGTGGAGAAACATACAGAATAGATGCAGAAAAACAGCAATTAGAAACGGATAAGCTCAAGAATAGCCTATTAATATGTTTCATGGAATGTTTTAAGCCACTAAAGTACGAGTTGTTGATTTGTTCCTAAGTCAACTGAACCTATTGGAGATTAAATCAACATTTTTTTGGAGATAAAAAGGCCGTTCACGGGTATAGACAGTTATCGAGACATTTATCCGAAGAGTAGGAGGAATCTGGTTTGAAATGGAAAGGAAGAAAAGGCAGTTCGAATGTTGAGGACCGGAGAGGCAAGGGGGGGCCGATTGCAATCGGCGGCGGTGTCGGCGGAATCGTCATCTTAGTTGTCGTCATGCTGCTCGGCGGCGACCCTGGTGCATTGCTCAATAACATGACACAAGTCGGTAATGAGTCCTCTGCCCCTTATGAAGAAACAGCGCAGGAAGAAGAACTCTCACAATTCGTTTCAGTCGTGCTGGCCGATACCGAAGAGGTGTGGAGTGAAATATTCCGGGAAAACGGAATGACATATGAAGAACCGACCCTTGTCCTGTACAATGACAGCGTTCAGTCGGCCTGCGGCACGGCGAGTTCTGCTGTGGGACCTTTTTATTGTCCCGGCGACCAGAAGCTGTATATTGATTTGAGTTTTTATAATGACTTGAAGCAAAAATTCAATGCGCCTGGTGATTTCGCGATGGCCTACGTAATCGCGCATGAAGTCGGGCATCATGTTCAGACTTTGCTCGGCACGACAAATGAAGTCATGCCGCTCCGCCAGCAAATGAGCGAAACAAAATTCAATAAATACCTCGTCAGGTTTGAACTTCAGGCAGATTACTATGCCGGTGTATGGGCCCATCATGCTCGGGAAATGGACCTTCTCGAACAGGGCGACCTTGAAGAAGCTGTAAACGCAGCAAGTGCAGTCGGCGATGATGCCATCCAAAAACGGACACAGGGCCAGGTTGTCCCGGACAGCTTTACGCACGGCACCTCACAACAGCGGATGAAGTGGTTCAAGAAAGGGTTTGACGAAGGTACGATCGAGGGTGGCAACACATTTGAGGCCGCCGGGTTAAACATCGGAAGATAAATCATCTGCTCTCTTAAAGCTGAATAGAAACAGGATATGGTGAAAAAGTATGAAAAAGAAGTCAGCGGGGTGAAAGGATGGAAAAGGAGAAAGAGACCGTCTGCAATGAAGAGCAGGACCGGCTGAACCACTATCTCATTGATATGGTGACGAAAGTGATTGTGGAAGAGCAGGAAGAACAGATGAAAGAAGAACTTGAAGAAGGCGGGAAATAGAATGTTCAGCAATCAATAGCAAACCGTCAGCAGCGGGTTCTGTTTTCGAGTACAATCCAGCAAAATACACAGCAATTAACAAGTCCAATTTGCAACTGAATTGGACTTATCGTTTTATTTAAAACGGGTACTTTGATTGCTGACTATCAGCTGCTGTTGCTTTCTTTTTTGCGCACATTTAAAAGTTTGGGAACGATGGGCAGGGAATGGCGTTTTTCATACCGAATGTATTCCGGGCATACTTGTGTTGGGTCCAGCAGTTAAATAGGATAAAAAAGGGAGTGCGGCAATGTTCGTCATATATGGAAGTTCGAGGGAGAAGAGCAACTCAGAGCAGCTGGCAAAAATCATGATCGATGGATTGGAAACTGAAGAAGTGCATTTACGTGATAAAAACATACAGCCAATTACAGATATGAGGCATGATCCGCAGGGATTTTCCAATGTGGGGGATGATTATTATGAAATCCTGCACCGGATGCTCTCCCATGAAAAAATAGTATTTGTCACACCGCTTTACTGGTACGGAATGAGCGGGCTGATGAAGAACTTCATTGACCGTTTTAGTGAGACATTGCGGGATTCCACTGTGAATTTCCGGGAGCAAATGAAGAAGAAAAAAATGTATGTCGTCATTGTAGGCGGTGATAACCCGAAGCTGAAGGCTTTACCGCTCGTGATGCAGTTCACCCACATTTTTGACTTTTTCGGCGCTTCGTTTGAAGGATATCTCATCGGAAAAGCAAGAACCCCTGGTGAAATCCTTGAGGACAAAGAGGCGGTCGCCATGGCAAAGAGATTTAACAGCGGCCTTTTATAAAGGGGCATGGAAAGATAGATGGAGATCTGAACCGGCACTGCATGAATTTATTCGTGAAAACTCAAGCAAGACGGTCTCGTATATGTCGGTGATACGTAAGGCTATGTATATGTGCTCGACGCAAATGAGGGAACACTCGTGAATAAAAGGAAGGGTGACGGCCCGCCTGCACCGGGCGGACCGGTCATCATCAACGAAACCCTATTTTCCGGAAGTCAGGACAGTAACGTTTATGCGATTCCGCTGGCTGACTTGAAGTGGGAAAAATTGAAAAAGAATTGGCCAGGGTCCGGAAGGAGGATCCTGGTTTTTGTTTTTTATTTTAAAATCATTTTTTTCTCACTTGATGGAAAACTTTAAATAACATTTGGTTTTGGGTTCCAGGTGGAAATAAGCCTATTGAGACTCGGCTGACGAAGGTTTTACGGTATCTGCATTACTATTAAGCGGCCAAGCAAACTCCTGGTAAAAACAGGATAGTTTATCTATACAAAATGTTTAACGTCTCCCTGCACCGGTTATTGTACATATACAAGTCAATAAACATTCTTATCCAAAGGAGGACGAGAATCATGGCTAAGAACAATAAAGAGAACAAAAATATGACAGTAAACGAAGCAGGCCGCATGGGCGGTGAAAAGACTTCCGAAACACATGACAAAGAATTCTACCAGGAAATCGGCCAAAAAGGCGGCGAAATGGGCGGCCAAAAAGGCGGAGAAGCAACCTCTGAAAAATACGGAGAAGAATTTTACGAGGAAATCGGCAAGAAGGGCGGCGAAGCCACTTCTCAAAGCCATGACAAGGAATTTTACCAGGAAATCGGTAAAAAAGGCGGAGAAACAACTTCCAATAAATATGGTGATGATTTCTACGAGGAAATCGGAGAAAAAGGCGGCAACGCCCGTGCCAATAACAATAAAAACTCCTAATAAAGCGATTGAAGCCAATCCGGATAAGCCGGATTGGCTTTTTGGATTGTGAAATTATGAAATGTAAGCGTTGTGGATAAAAAGCCAGGAGGGAAGCGTCCAGCACCAGGCACGAGCGGCTATCGTCATAAACGGTGGTCCCCTCCGGGAGGAAAGAGCACCTCCTGCGGGAACCCCCGCTTATGCGTACGCCGCTAAGCGGGCGCCTTGCGCATTTGTTCTGTATTAGGGAGCAAGATATGACAGTAAGGAAGTATTTCGGCCCAAGCAGCCAATTTTAATTTGATAATGCAGATCAAGCCAACAGTCTTATGCTGGTGAACGAGCTTTATTAAAATAATTGCCGGAATATTTGTGTCTAAGCACGGCTGTGTTTTTTGAGAAAATTTAACTCAACACGCATCAACTGTAACGGTCTTCACGATGGAGATGAGCGCACCCTATTTTGAGAGTTAATTTTCCGTTTAATAAGTAGTAAACTGGGTTACTTTCTGCAGAAGATAAAAAATGTATTTAACCGGGGTCAGTTTGTCCTGATATGTTCCGTATTCGACTGTGTACGTTCCATCCGTGTTGTTCCAGATTCTATCAAAATAGCCTTCGACATCCTTGAAAAATTGGAAGCTGTCCATTCCATACACAGCAATGTCCGCCTCGGCATTATAATTGTCGAGGTTGCGGGAGGTGAAATTGCTGGATCCCCCGATTACAAACCGTTCTTTTCCGTCTTCGATATACAGCATTTTTGCATGATACTGTTCTTTATTTGTGTCATACCATCGGATGCTGATATTTTCATAGCCCGCTGTTTGGAGTTCAGCTGCAACAGGAAGATTGGGCAGGCCGATTTTTTGCTGTCCGAAGGCATTTTGGTTCGGATCAAGGACAAGCCGGATGTCAGCTCCCCGGGCGGCCGCACCGTGGAGCGCATGAATGATGTCGCGGTCAGCCAGGTAGAACATCCCCAGCCATATCACAGCATCTTTGCCAGCATTATCAAGTTCCTGCAGGGCTAAATCGCTCACTTTCTGCTCGGTGACATACCGGATTCGGGCTGTTTCTTCCTTCTGTCTTTTTCCATTCGTGGAGGAAAAGGAGAGATCCGTTTCCGGGAATCGCTGCAAGTCGCCGCCTGAAAAAGCCGCAATTGCTTTTTCACTTGCAATCATGTCATTCAGGATTGGGCCGGTAACCTTATAACCGACATTGGAATGAAATCCGCTTGCATCATGGGGATTTGCTGACAAAATCAACCCGGCATCTTCCGTGATGACAACTTTCCGATGATTGGCTTTAACGTTCAGTAGCGTTAAATACGACCGTAATGTGATGTTAGGCGCGGTGGAACCAAATGGATTCGGAAGCCACCCATTTCCTTTTTCCCCTAACCAGGAAAAGCCTGTCCGCCAAATCGCACTGTATAAATGGTTTGGGTCGCGGAGCTCACTGAGGTCCGTATAAATGATTTCAGCACCGCGCTCTTCCAGAGCAGCCAGGTGACCAGCCTGATGGGAATTGTAGCTTGAATTGATTTCATCGCTGATGAATATGACATTCAATGATGGATGTTTTTTCATTTGTTTTTCGATCGCATGCCGGAGGTCTCCGCTTATGGACGGATAATCCCGGTCGCCGTTGGAATAGTCATTGAATAGAAAAAAGTCCAAAATGAGGAATTCTTCAGCTTCCGCTATCGTCCGGTTGACTTCATTGAAAATAGATTGATCATACACCTCTTTTCCGTCTCTCTCATATGTGAGATCATATAAGAATTGAAGGTCGTCCTCTTGTATCTCGTACAGTGGACTGGCATAAGACATACCAGCGGGCAGAGGTTTTTGCCTGTGGTAAAGCGTAACACTCGATATAACAAGAAATACGATTATAAAAGCGATCGTCCTTTTTTTTCTGTACCATTTCTTCCTGTTTTCCATTGGCTTTCTCCCGTCAAAAAAAATATAAAAAAGGCCCGGCCTGTTTGCTGAAAACACGGCTGGACCCGCGTTTTATTGTTAAAACGCTATGCTTTAAAAGTTCCCCTTACTTCTTTTCCCTCCTGGCAACTCCAGTATCATACGCAGCTTCCATTACCGCTTCTCTGATGTTCGCAACCACTTTTTCATTGAACACTCCAGGAATAATGTAATCACTGTTCAGTTCATCGGGGGAAATCGTTGAAGCAATCGCCTGTGCGGCGGCAAGCTTCATCTCTTCGTTAATGTCTGTAGCACGCGCATCGAGAACACCGCGGAAAAGGCCGGGAAAGCAAAGGACATTGTTTACCTGGTTCGGATAATCGGAACGGCCGGTTGCCATGACTTTCACATGCGGCCTGGCCTTTTCAGGCGAAATCTCGGGGTTCGGATTTGCCAGAGCAAAAACAATCGGATCATCTGCCATATTTTTTACATCTGCCTCATTGAGCACATTCGGTACAGATACACCGATGAATGCATCAGCATTTTTGATAATATCGGAAAGTGGCCCTTTTTCATTATTCGGGTTCGTGTTTTCCGCATACCAGTTCCACATCGCATTTTCATACGTCTCATCCTTTGTCAGCGCACCATTGCGGTCCACGCCGATAATATTGACAGCTCCGGCTTTCAATAGCATTTTCGTAATCGAGATACCGGCAGCGCCAATCCCGTTCACGATGATTTTGCAGTCCTCGATATCTTTTCCGGCAACCTTAAGAGCGTTCAGCAAACCGGCAAGAGCGACTATCGCCGTGCCATGCTGATCATCATGGAAGACAGGGATATTAAGCTCTTTCTTTAATCGTTCTTCAATTTCAAAACATTTCGGTGAAGCGATATCCTCCAGGTTAATGCCGCCAAAACCTGGACTGATCGCTTTGACATGCGCGATGATTTCTTCTGTGTCTTCACTGTTCAGGCAAATGGGATATGCATCCACATTGGCAAACTGCTTGAACAGCATCGCTTTTCCTTCCATTACCGGCATCGCCGCTTCCGGCTTGATATTGCCGAGTCCCAAAACAGCCGAACCATCTGAAACAACGGCAACCGAGTTTTTCTTGATTGTTAATTTATTTGAAAGCTCAGGGTTATCTTCAATTGCGAGACATACCCTGGCCACTTCAGGTGTATATACCTGAGACAGTTCCTCGCGGTTATCGATGGACATTTTGGAATTCACATTTATTTTGCCGCCAAGGTGAACAAGGAAGGTGCGGTCTGAAACATGCTTGACCGTGACGCCGTCAAGTGCGTTCAACGTTTTCACGAGCCGGTCTTCCTGATCTTCTCCCGCTATATTGACAGTGATATCACGTATCGTTTTCTGCGGGCTTTCCTTAATGACATCAATTGCGACCATATCACCGCCTTTATCGGCAATGACTGTCGCAATTTCCCCGAAAGAAGTGCGCTGCTTGTCAATATCCAGGCGTACTATAAGGGTCATATTCGTTCGAGCCATTCAACCACTCCTTCAAATAAAAATACCTGCCCTATAATTTCCCTTTAACAGGACGGATTACACACCTAATTAGTGGAAGAAGGCATTTTCTGGTCCAGGTTTTCTGCCGTAATAAATAAAGGTAGGAAAAGCCTGTCGGTCAAAATCAGAAAAAAACTAACAGACATTCATGCTTAAGGAAATACATTTTTCAACTCTGGTATATTTGCTTTAGAATAAAGAAAGACAGGATAAATTTAGCGAGCCGGAAGGAGAAGTTTCATGGTAACACTGAATATCCCGGGTAGAGAAGAACTGGTTTTACACCATCTAGTGTTGGATTTCAACGGGACAATTGCTCACGATGGAATGCTTGTTGAAGGTCTGAAGGAAAGGTTGGAAGCATTAAGCAAAAAACTTTCGGTCCATGTCATTACGGCAGACACAAACGGCACAGCCAGAGAGCAATGCAGAGATTTGCCTGTATCCATTTACATTATCGGTAAAACGGATCAGGAGCTTGGCAAGAGAGCGTTTGTAACCGAATTGGGAGCTGAAGGGGTAGTATGTGCAGGGAACGGATCAAACGATAAGGAGATGTTTTCAGTGGCAGCACTTGCCATCGCTGTCACCGGTAGAGAAGGATGTGCCATCCCGACATTGCTGCAAAGCAATATTGCTGTAAACAGTATTTTGGACGGACTTGACTTACTTATTCATAAGCATCGCCTTATTGCAACATTAAGGAAATAATAAGAAAAAGAGGTGTACACCCTTGAGTCGTTTCAAGGGTGTTTTTCGTTGAGGTACAAAACAGGGGGTGCAAGGAGCGGGGGACGTACGGGGTTATTTTTTATAAAGAACACGGGATGTATAATTATTCATTTTTATTTCCCGGCAGTTGTTCACATACGGCTCTTTTCCCACTATATTTGCTATTTTATCGGTTACACCATTCCCTCGTTTTTAAAGATACATGACTCCTGAGGGAACAGCGGCTCAGTTAAGTCACAAAGGAGCGTCATCAATAAAGAAAGATTACTGCCCGCTCCGCTGAAATAGTTCACCCTTTTAGAACAATCACATCACAGTTTGAAAAACAAAATAATTTTTACTTTATAACGTAATTATATTTACTTTTAAGAGTAAACTGGTGTATGCTGGATAACGAGGAGGGAAGAAAATGGATACCTTAAGACTTAATGTCAATTTATTGCGTGAGCGTGTCCCGAATTTAACGACTGCAGCACGGGCAGTAGGGCTGCGGCCTGCAACGGTTTCCAATCTGACTACAGGCAAAACGCCGATCGGGAGGGCAGAAGTACGCACACTTGCTGCACTTGCCTCCCTTGCAGAATGCAGTCTTGATGAATTAATTATTAGAGGGGAGTCTTTTACGATGCTTGAAACCGGTATTAAAGTGGTTGATTTGTTTTCTCCGATTGTTGAGGGAGGGACAGCCGGCCTGGTGGCCAGGCCCGGAATGGGACAGATTGTGGTACTTGCGGAAATTCTTCATGTCATGAGAAAAGAAGGGTACACAACTTTATTGTTAAGGCCTGAGGGCAAGTATCCGGATCTTGACGATATTGCCGGAGAAGTGGATGTGAGTTGTGAAAAGATCGATGAAGTGTTTGAAGCTGTCAAGAAAGCAGGGGACTCAAAGGGGGTCATATTTGCTGCCGACCGCTCACATGTTATAACGAATGAAACTTTCCTGCTGCAGGAGCGGCTTGGTGAAGCGGATATTAACTATGTAACGACCTTTCTTCTGGACCTTAAAGGGGAGGCGGTAGACGAAGAATTGCCTTACGGCCCGCTAGAGACGCTTCTCCAGTTTGACGCAGATCTTGCTTCACGCCAAATATTCCCAGCTTTGAATCCGCTTCTTTCTACCTCTGTCTTATTAGAGGGCGGTGAAACCGACAAGCAGCATTTCTTGCTGCAGCAACGGGCTCGCAAGGTATTGCGCCGTTATCGGGAACTCCGTTTTTTCACGACCTCGAGAGGAGTGGATACGATTCCTACGGCTGAAGCTGAAACCTATAAACGGGGCGAACGGCTCGAAGCATATTTGTCACAGCCTTTTTACACCGCAGCGGAATTCACCGGCCAGCCAGGTATTTCTGTCCCGCTTAAGGCTGTTCTGAATGACGTAAATAGAATACTTGACGGTACAGCAGACGACAGGTCTCCTGAAGAAATGAAATATATCGGTTCATTTTGATTTCTTTATACTCTTTTTTTCACGTTTCGACGGCTTTTTTTGCAGCATTCCAGATTTCTTTATATCGATTTAATTCCAGCCCTGATTCTTTCGGGGCTGTTTTTTTATAAGAAAAAGGATTAATTTTTCCTTGTATACAATATTGATTACATGTATACTTGATGTAATCTTTATGTGTACAATTACGTTTACTTGTATACATATATGTACGCATATTGGTTCAAAGGTATGTATACAAATTTTGTATACAAGTTTTCGTTTTTATATACTTGTATACAGTGCGGAATTGTTTGTAAACATATTTGATTACAACTATCGTCTTATTTAGTGTTTTAAAAAATTTTCACCGTGACAAAACATGCCAAATCAACGAAACTTATAAGTAACCCCAATAAAGAAAGGAAAGATGAATAGATGGCAGATTCAAGAATAGCGGCAATTGATGTAGGCAATGATGCGGTAAAAGCGTTGTTCGGCAAATTGGAGTCTGAACTTTACATACCTAATGTGATTGCAAGAGATATTGAGGACCGTCCTGTTATCGGCATCGAAGATCTTGATGAAAAAGATCCTATTGATAATATCCATATAAAGGTCCACTCCCCTGCCCTTAAGGAGAACAATGCCATTTACCGTGTCGGCAACCTGGCAACAAAAAGTTCAAATTCAACAGAACTTGATCCAGGAAGCAGCAAATCCGAGGAAGATCAGACACTTGTAATGCTTTTCGCAACCCTTGCACTTGACGCTGTAAGAGAAGAAGGCGGAAAAGGCTCCAGCAGTTCAAATAAAGTGTTTGACGCCAACTATACACTCGGAACCGGGCTGCCGCTCAGAGAAGTGAAAGAAGGAAAGGATGTGGGATACCGTTCCCAGCTCCTGGGCTCTGTCCATCAGGTCGAATTTCTTGTCACACCCCGCTACCAGGGCTTGAAGGTGAATATTAAGTTTGATGAAGTGAAAGTATATCCGGAAGGTTTTGCCGCATTTGTAAACCTTGTGATGGATAATGAACTGAATATCATTAATAAAGATTTGATTGATAAGCGTATCTTGATTCAGGACATCGGCGGCCTGTCAACGGATATAGCCGTCATCCGCAACCGGAATGTCGATGATGACAAAGCTCAGGGTTTCAATCTTGGCGTATCAGAATCACTTGAAGCCATCCGTGAAGAAATCCGGACAAGGCATGGTGTTGAACTTGACAGCAGACGTGATGTTGTCGATATCATCACACGTAAAAATGACCGAAATCATATCATGGTGAAAGGCAGCCGGACAAGCGTTCATGATATTACTGACCGCATCCTTCTTGAACTTGCCAAGAAGGAATACCGATTCCTGCGCAATGTATGGCAGAAAAATTCACAGACAGAGATTTGTTATTTTGTCGGCGGTGGTGCGAGCGTCCTGAAAGATTATCTGAAGACGCTTAACAATAACCTCGACGGATATAATATTGAATTTTTCGAGGACGAAAAGGAAAGCGTATGGATGATGGCAAATGCATACTACAAGCTGATTTCCGATTTTATCCGGAAGAACAGCAAGCTCAAACAAAAAAAGGATGAAAACCAGAAGGCCTCTTCATCCAAATAGGGTGATGACATGAGTCAAAAAGGGAAGAGTGTGGAAAGGGGCCAGGCAATAACTTTCCGGGTCCCTTCCGATACACCCGACTATCTTTTAAAACAGCTGTCAAAGCTGAAAGAAAAAGAAAAACGAAATTTTTCCAGCAAAGTCGCAGAATTTGTTCTGAAAGGCGTTGGCGAGGATCTGGCTAAAGACAGGGAGACGATAACAATCCCTATGCCCCGCCAGCTAACGAAATCGCAGCGCAGCTGGCTGAAGCACGAGCATTCAGAGGCGCTGCTCGGAACGATTCTCTATCAGCTGCTAGCCGACCCAGTACGGGCAACAGCCCTTCTTACGTCGCTAAACAGCAGCACGATTGATATCGAGGAAGCATTGGACCTCCAGGAAAAATTGCCGGCATCTTTCGATAGAGTAGAACCAGGTGAAAAAGGCTACGAGCAGGAAACAGGACAGGACGAAGACAGCAGTGAATTTAATGATGATCTCGATGACCTCGAATCATTTGATATGGAGAAAGCGATGAATGATCTCCAGGAATCGAGGTCTGCACAGGACGAAGATGAAGGTGATGAGGAAGAGGATGACCTGCTGGGCGGCTTCTTAACTAAAATGAATAAATGAACAGAAACGGTCCGGCTGCGGGGCCGTTTTTTGTATGCAGCTTTGCGGTCCTTTTTATTTATTTTGTTCAAGTTGCTGCCGTCTTAATTATTCTAGTTGTACACTGGAATCTGGAGCGGTATAGGTTAAAGAGCACTTCCCGGGCTTTTTACAACACTTTAAAGAAAGAATGGCGATTGGTATGAATCAGCAAAATCATGCCGTGTGACACCATTGACGTTTGTCTCCTTGCGGGTAAAATCATGCTTGAAACCGGGGCGGAAACATACCGAGTTGAAGATACGATGCGCCGGATCGCAGGGCACTTTGGCATAGCGGATACCCACAGTTACTTAACTCCGACTGGCATTTTCTTTTCGATCGGAAGCAAGATTCCCACCCAATTGATCAGAATCTCTGAACGTTCGACAGACCTGGAGAACGTGTCGAAAGTCAACGATATTTCCCGGAAAATAACGAGCGGAATCTTCACCGTGAATGAAGCATTCCCGGAATTGCGCCGTGTAGAAATGTCCCGGCAGGGGTACGGAATGGTTACCCGGATTGCAGCAGCAGCGGTTGCCAGCGGATGCTTTGCCAACATGTTTCAGGCTGGGTGGCAAGATTTTTTATCTTCCATCACAGCAGGTGGAGCCTTTATGTCCATCGGCTTGTAGAAATGAAATCATTGCTGAATTCATTGGCTCCGCTATGATCGGACTTCTTCATCCTTTCAGGAATCGGTGCTGTACTGGATAAAATTATTATCCTTTATAAATATTTTAGAGTCCGGTTCAATTGAATCGGATTATTTTTTTGTAACAAAAGGTGCAGCAAAATGCCAATTTTGCGCTGGAAAACACTGCGAATCGGTATGCCAAAACTTTTCTATCAATAAAAATAACAGGCGAATTCGTATACGAATTCGCCTGTTAACTGCCTTGGTATTCTATTTTTGCATTTGAAGCAATGGCATTCCTGTTGAAGAAGTGTGTGGGTGCCTCATTCTTCTTTGTTATTTATGAAGCAATACTTTACCAACTGTACCATCTGCACTTTGGCCGGTGACACGGAACTTCAGGCCGTATTCAGGAACATTGCGACCTGCATCAAGAAGGCCTTTGTTGCTGTAATCAGCGCTGTCATCAAACAGAGGTGTGCGCGCTGTGTAGTTGTCTTTCATTGTAATGCCGAGAAGGCCGGTGTAATCCAGGAACATTGCATCAGATTGTTCAAGGCTGAAAGCCGCATCATGCATCTGATAACGAGTGGACCCAACTGCACCGTCACTCCAATAGTTAAGGTGCTGATCACTATCGACTACTCCCAGGAAGCCATCACCAGGGTGTACGCCTGTCCAGTTTTCACTGTATGCATTATCGACATACCAGACAACAAGTCCATCATCGAATGTCATAAGGCTGTCGCCGCGGCGGATGTTGGCAAGCCCTTCATCGACACCGTTATGGCTGCGCCATTCAAGCAGGTAGTAATGATCGGAACGCTTGATGCCGTCATTTTTTGTAAAGCCGTCAAGTGCGACTTTTGCATCGCCTTCCGCGTCGTCAAACAGCACTTGCTCACCGTCAACTGTAATGGAAAGATCATCAGCAAACAATCCAGGATTGGATACTGCTGCATCTGTCACATATTCGATCGCAACTTCGACTTCCTCCCCTGCATAAGCTGAAAGGTCGAAGGAAGCATCAATCCATCCGCCGGAAGAACCGGTGATACCGTTTCCGAGGTTTGAGCCGTAAGGGTTTGTGTTAGTCGTAATGTCACTTGCAATCGGTTCGCCATTCACAGTCACGTATGCATAATCCCAATCGGTTTCGATATCGTACCACGTTTTGAAGTCAAATGTAGCATTCGCAGCGTTTGTCAAATCCACTGTAGTTGATAGTACATTGTGCAAATTATCCGCACTGCCGGAGAAGTATTCATAGTCGCCGCTGAACGGCTCGTTGATAACCGTCTCTTTTTGCGGGAGATTCACTTTTACCACATCATTGTTTGTACCTTTTGTTGCTGCTTCGTCCAGAAGGACTTCCATCCCTTTACTGTCAATATCTTCAACATTCACTTCTGTTCCTGACAGCCAGTTGCCTTTTGTCCCCTTGTTATCAACTACAGCTGTTGCTTGCAGCATTTCCTTTGCATACGGGCTGAATCCGGTAGGCATTGCGCCTGGAATGTCACCTGCCCAGCTGCCGCTTGCCATGATCGACCAGTAGCTTACTGCTTCACCTGCACCTGTATATTGCGTATCATACTCATCCGGAAGGCCAAGATCATGGCCGAATTCGTGCGCCATGACGCCGACTGCACCGTCTTCAGGTTCGATTGTGTAGTCATAAGCAGCCATCGGACCGCCCCAGTAGCCGACGTCAGCTTGTGTTCCGGATATCGGGAAGACGCCGCCAAGATTCCAGCGGTGCGACCAGATTGCATCAGAACCAAGCGATCCGCCGCCTGCTTCTTCACCGACACCGGAATGAATGACCATCAAGTGGTCGACAAGGCCATCCGGCTCAAGGAAATTGCCGTCACCGTCAAGGTCGTAACGGTCCCAGTGGTCGTAATCTGCAAGATTTACAGTTTCATCTGCAGCGGCCAGTTTTAGTGCTTCTTTTACAAGTCCTCGTGCATCTACATCATTTCCGTCGGGATCCGGATAGTTGCCTCCATATTCAGCTGCCGGCTTGCTCGCTGTATACCAGCCGGCAACTTCTCCTTCAACAGAGTAGCTGCCGCCGGACTGCTGTTCATAATATTGTTTCATAGAGTCATAGGTTTTGCCGTTCGGGCCAGTCCAGCCTCCGTCACCGAACAGCATATCTTGGTAATGCTGCTGTGAGTAGGCTTCGTCACCTTCATAGTACATATCTGTTTCATCAGAAGTCATTGAATTGTGAGGCTTGTCCGGGTAATCGACCAGCAATACGAGGACTTTATCTGTCCTTTTTTCACCGTTATAGGCTTCTTCTTCTACTGAAGAAGGCGTATTGTTCTTGGCAAGTCCAAGTTTATTTCCTTGCCCGTTCGTAAGGCTGTTGTTTTTTATTTGCTCCTGGAGCTTTCCTTTGGAAGCTTTTTCTTCATTGGCAAGCTCGCCCGCTTCTTTCTTGGCAGCAGCTGCTTTTTTCTGTAAAAATACATTTAATGCTTTTTCTGCTTCAGCAGCTGTTGCATTTTCTTTGATTTTTCCTTCTTTTTTCAGCATTTCGATGAGGCGCTCATCATTGGCGATTCCAAGGTCAACCGGGCCCTGATAGGAATGGTGGGCCGTTTTTGATGCTGGATTTGCCAGTACATTTTCCGGGCTTATACTGCTGCTTGCTGCTGTGCCGGCAAATGTGCCGACGCTTAAAGCGGCTGCCATAGCTAAGCCTGCAAGTTTACGAGTTTTCAAGCTGGTTCCCCCTTATATTGTAAAAAAAGTGTAGATTTTGTATTACGAGTGTAAATATATAACATTATTCTGAAAAATTCATCTATTCGCACAAAAAGGATTCTTTCGTCCCGCTAAATATGTCATATTTTAGGACTTATGAATCATAAAAAGAATGGACCGCTTTAAAGAAGCAGTCCACTTAAGTGTTAATGTATTTGAGTGAATAAAATGGTGTCAAAATGTAATGTATCGTAATGGTATTTCTATATAATTTCGTATGTTCCCACATAGCCCTGCTTCAGGTCAGGGTGCTTGGACAAATACTGTTTCATTATTTCCACTGCCGGTTGATTCAATGTCGAGCGGTTCCGTCCATATTTCTCCGGAATGCCCTGTTTTGTTATATAGACAGCTTTATAGGTTTTATCAGGATTTAGTTTTTCGTTCCCGATAAAGAGCTGTTCGACTCTCAAGCCATGAGGGTTTTCAAGCTTTACATAAGCTTTATAGCCAAGGCCGCGCTTCATGTAGCCGTTTGACTGTCTATAAGGGTCACGTGAGTATGTCGTTTCGATGGCTTCTTCGAGCATGAGCAGGATTTCAGCGCCGGACAGTTCGGCAGTCATGACGGCAGGGTTCATCGGTACGATATTATATAGGTCATTTACCGTGACTTCACCAGGAGGGATGGGCGCTCCATATCGCCAGCCGTGCGAGAATGCAAGATCGGCACCGCTGTAATCAAGCAGGGCGTTCATTAGGAAATTATCGGTTGTTGATTCAATATTCATTCCGCGGAAAAGGAGAGAGAAGGTAGTCCCTGCCTTTTCGGATAGTTTGCCACGGTACGGTTCAAGAGCATTTTCTACTTGCTTTTTTACTTCAGGGTCTTCCGGGATATCTGGCGTTATTTCGATTAATTCGTGATGGTGGCTGATGACCCGGCCATTGGAAACTTTAAGATCAAGCCGGCCCAGAAAAGATCCGTGTGCCCCTGATTGAATGACAAGCGTGTTTCCAAATTGCACAGGCTCATACAGCCTGTTGTGGGTATGGCCGCTGAGGATTACGTCGATTCCCCTTACTTCCTTCAGGAGTTCCATATCCTGGGCAAACCCCTGGTGGGATAGCAGAATGACGATATCTGCGTTCTCTTCCTGTTTTACCTTATGAATGAGATAAGGAAGTTCTTTTTCGGCCTCTTTAAAATATACGCCTTTAGCGAAATGCTTCGGCATCTGACTCCCGACGTACGGGCAGGCTAGCCCGATGACGGCAGCTTTCACACTGCCGGTTTCCTTTATGATATACGGCTTGAAGTAATATTCATTCGTGCCGGCATCAAAAACATTACAGGCAAGTACCGGGTAGTTCAGTGACTGCTGCAGTGTTTTTAGCCGGTCTGGCGTATAAGCAAAATCCCAGTGCCCGGTCATGCCGTCAAGCCCGAGAACATTCAATATCGGAATCATTGCTTCCCCTTTTGATTCAACGGGCAGGAAGGTTCCGTGAAACGTATCTCCGCTGTCAAAAAAAAGGGCCTGTCCGTCCGTTTCATCCTTGATTTTTTTCACTGTTGATGCCATTCTTGCAAACCCTCCTGCTGTTCGGGTGACAGGGCCATTTTCTTCAAAGAATACTTCGGCATGCGGTTCCAGGTAGCCGTGGGTGTCGTTCATTTGAATGAGGGTGATATTTTGTGAGCCGGCCAAGTTACTCGTCCTCCTTACATAACGTTCTTTCTATTTTCATACCCGTAACTGTAAAGCGATATACCCGGAAGGCTATCATCGTGCCTGCGCATTTCGGAAAATAAAGCTTGCCGAAAAGAAAAGGGGTGATTATAATGGTTTCTATTGCGGCCTGTTTTCAAGCAGGCTGCGGGGCGGGAGAGGGAAATAAATAGAGGAAGAAAAAGAGTGCGCAACACGTTCGAACAACATTTTAAGCTGAAAGAAGAAGAAACGACTTTCGGGAAGGAAGTCCTGGCCGGATTTGTCGCGTTCTTCACTGTCGTTTATATTATCGCTGTCAATTCAGCAATCCTTTCAGAAGCTGGGATACCGATTGAAGCAGCGGTGTTGGCTACGATTTTCACATCAGCGGCCGGCTCCATCCTGATAGGATTGTGGGCTAACGCGCCTATGGTCCTTGTCCCAGGCATGGGGGTCAACGCCATGTTTTCTTATACGATTGTTCAGGCAATGGGGCTGACATGGCAGCAAGGCCTCGCGGTTGTCTTCATTTCGGGGCTGTTTTATACGGTTATTGCGTTCACACCGCTTACCGGCATCCTATCAAGGGCTATTCCGGACTCACTGAAGGACTCGATTACGGTAGGGCTCGGTCTTTTCCTCGCATTGATCGGTCTTGAAAAAGGCGGGATTGTCCAAAAAGGGGAGCATTCGATTCTGGCACTCGGTGACATCGGGGAACCGGCTGTCCTCCTGTCCATTGTGACACTGTTAATCGCTGCCGCTCTGTTTGCCTGGAATGTGCCGGCCAACTTTTTAATCAGTATTGTGATCGGCACCGCTCTTTCCGTGTTTACGGGTGTGACTGATATGCACGGGACGGGAGGTCCGGCTCCAAAACAATCAGGTTTTGGCGAAGTGTTCATGAGTATGGATTTCGGGAACAGCTTTTCTATGGTATTTTGGATTGCCGTGTTTTCACTCACAATGGTGCTCGTTTTTGAAAATATCGGCCTTGTCCATAATCAGGTCACAATGCTGCAAAGGCCCGCGGCCTTTACACCCGCGTTCCGGTCTAACGCTTTCGCTTCTATGTTTTCAGGTATTTTCGGCACAAGCCCGACTGTATCTGCCGTTGAGAGTGCGGCTGCGATTACAGCAGGCGGACGGACAGGGATCACTTCAATTACAACCGGTTTGCTGTTTTTGGTGTCTGTCTTTTTTATTCCGTATGTGAAAATCATTCCGGATAGTGCCATTGCGCCGGTGCTTATCATTATCGGCTCGCTGATGCTGCATAACATTAAAAATATCTCGTTTCATGATATGTCCGAAGGGTTTCCGGCCTTTCTTGTCATCATCATGATTCCGTTTTCGTACAGTATTGCTGACGGAATCGGATTCGGCTTCATTGCTTATCCGGTAATGAAACTGCTATCCGGGAAACCGAAGGAAGTCTCCTTTCCGCTTTATGTCATTGCAGGTTTGTTCCTGATCAATTTCATTATGCACGGCATGGGTTAACAAAGAAAGTGGTGTCTGGCCGCCAATGCGTTGTTTCGATAACGCAGCGGGATCCAGGCACCTTTTTTTGCTGCAATGATGTAAAATGAACAGTGAGAGGACCGGAAAAAGACTGTTTGATAAACCGATTTGCAAGAGGTGGAGAAACGTTGAAAAAAATTTTATTGATAGAAGATGAACCAGCAATTGCGCGGGTATTGAAGGCATATTTGCAAAAGGAAGGGTTTCACGTGGAACAAACCGCAGAAGGCAATGAAGCTGTCATGCTGTTTGAAAAAGCACATCCGGATCTTGTGCTGCTCGATGTCATGCTGCCGGGCCGGGACGGCTGGAGTATTTTAAAAGAAATCCGCCGAAAAAGCTCAACTCCTGTCATCATGCTTACAGCATTAGGAGAAGTCGATAGCAGGCTTTCAGGCCTTAATGAAGGGGCGGACGATTATATAACAAAACCCTTCGCTGCTGATGAAGTCGTAGCAAGGGTGAAAGCGGTATTGCGCCGTTCCCGTTCAATTATGGAAGATAATGATATCATGTTTTTTGGCAGCTTGATCATCAATGAAAAGGCACATACCGTCACGCTGAATGGATTGGAAATAGCGGTGACACCGCGGGATCTGTCACTGCTTCTGTTTCTCGCCCGCCACCCGAATCAGACATTCACAAGGGAACAGCTGCTGGACCGGGTATGGGGCCTTGATTATGAGGGGAGTGACAGGGCAGTGGACCTGGCGGTGAAGCGGCTGCGGCAGGCCCTCCACAACTGGCCAGTGGAGGAAGGGGAAATCAAAACGGTCCGCGGATTGGGGTATCAGTTCAGTGTCAGTGGAAAATAACCGCAACAGAACTCCGCTGCTCCAGTATTGGACAACCCGTTATGTGGCGACACTTTTGGCTGGGCTGCTTGTGATAGGCGTTGTTTCTGCCTTTTGGATTCAGCATACAACGCTGCAAAACCGCCTTGATTTAACGAGACTGCTTGCAGAAGAAACGTCAGACCGGGTTGTCGACAGCGAAGGGACAATCATATTCGGTACGGTTTTATCAAGGGTCCTTGATGAGCGGCAGCGCATGCTCAACCTGGATACCGATATGGTTACAGCGGTTTTGAACCAGGAAGGACGTGTGCTTTTCAGCAAACCCCAGCAAGCATTCTCACGGCAGGCCGCCCCATTTCCGCCTGGCCTCCTCGCTGGCGGGGATGATACTCAAAAAATCACACTTGATGGCGGAGAGAAAGTGTATCTTGTCAAGGCGCCGATCGAGTTTAACGGTGTGACAGCAGGCTGGGTCGTCATTTTGCAGTCGGAAAGGGACCTGGAGCGTGTCAATCAGGAATTCGGATTGCTTGCGGTGATGCTTATAAGCCTCGGCCTGCTTGGCTGGGTTGTGATATATTTTCTGTCACGCAAGCTTTCGCAGCCGATAAAAGAGGTAGCAGAGGCCGCACAGCAGATTGAGAACGGAGATTATCACGTATCACTGCCGGAGGATGCAGCAGGCCGGGAAGTTCATGAACTCGTCCAATCATTCAAGGAAATGTCGCAGCGCCTTGACAACCTGGAAAAGATGAGAGCGGAACTGCTGGCAAGTGTTACCCATGAACTGAAAACACCGGTTGCATCGATAAGCGGAATCAACCAGGCCTTAAAAGATGGTGTGATTGAAGGGGAGGAAGCCAGGGAGCTTCTGGAAATCTCTTTGAAAGAGGGCAAGCGGCTTGAAGCCATGATTAAAGACTTGCTTGATTTCAACTCATTCGCAGCAGGTGCTGTCACCTTGCATCAGGATACGTATGATCTTCACTCACTTGTCAAGGAAATCGCCCATCAGTGGAAGATTCCCCAGGAAATGAAAGAACTGAAAATTGAAGTGGAGGGAGCCGGCCGCAATCTTCTCGTTCGTGCCGATGCGGCCCGCCTTCAGCAAATTATGATCAACCTGTTGAACAATGCCGTACAGGCAATGGGTGGATCTGGACAAATCCTCATTTCCCTGGAACAGGGTGGGAAAGGTGAGGCTTTGATTGAGGTGCGGGATAATGGCCCGGGCATTCCTTTAAATGAACAGGATTTGATATTTGAACGGTTTTACAGAGGGGAAGGAAAAAAACATAAAATACGCGGACTGGGAATCGGCCTTCCATACAGCCGGATGCTGGCCCGGGCGATGGGCGGCGATTTGCTTTTGAATGAAAGCAATGAATGTGGAACGGCTTTTTTATTGAAGCTTCCGCTTGCCGGATAGATTGATGTACTGACTTGGTTCTGTGAATGAAAATGGAACAGCCTGGACCCGGCTGTTCCATTTTCATTTAAGCACCCAAAAAACTCCTGTGGTCGTAATTCTAAAACGATCGCTTAATTTCCAGCTCCATCACCATACTCATTCAGCTTCTCCTTCATTTCATTTACATTGGTATCACTATACCTCGCTGTACCGGCTCCGCCGCTTTCCGCGAGTAATGCTTTCACTTCGTTATACGTTAATCCGGAGTTTGCATTTGCCTTTTTGACGGCTTCGATATCTGTCCCGGCACTTGTCAGCTTTTTACCGTGATATTCCATTTGGTCCCCTCCTTATCGTGTTTTTACCGTATAAGTTAAATGTGCACCGTCCTCCTTGCTGTTATGCATGGTGGAGAAATTGCGAACCGTGACATGCACCCAGCCCGGAAAACTGCATAACATGAGTAGAGACGAACAAGAAAGGGGCTTTTTAAGGTCATGTACTTTGACGAGAGACAATTTTATCAGTTTCCTCAAACTCCTCCGCCGGGAGGAATGTTCCCCGGGTTTCCTCCAGGGCAGCCGCCGGGTGCGGGCATGCCTTATCCAGGAGGCGGGGGGCAGCCGGGAGCGGGAGCACCGCCGACAACTCCGCCGCCGTCATTCACGCCGCAATTGACACAGGCACAGACATTGGGTACTGAAGCGGGGGTTTTCGCTGTCGATCCGGGATCAATCAGGCGCTGCCTGTACCGTTTCACGTATATTTGGCTCGATAACTACCGTTCGTTCTGGTTTTATCCGACTTTCCTTGGCCGCAGATCAATTGCCGGGTACCGCTGGAACGGCTTTAGATGGGTCTATTTCGGTACGGATTTACGGAGGATCCGTTCGTTCCAATGCTTCTAATGAATTGCTTGAATTATTTATAAACGAAAAAACGTGTAGATCCATGGGATCTACACGTTTTTGCTTTTGGCAAATGCCTGTTTTGGAAACAGTCTGTTTTCCATTTTGCGGAATAGTCGTGTCTTTGCAAATGAAAAGATGATAAGTGCTGTCCAGATAAATGAAAATGCGGCCATCTCCACCGATGTAAACGGTTCGTTATATAAAAATACACCGAGTATGAGTGTCAGGGTCGGGGCAAGGTACTGCAAAAATCCGACCATTGTCAGTGTTACCCTGCGGGCGGCAGAAGCAAAAAGAAGCAGCGGTACAGCCGTTGCAACACCTGCGCCGATCAGGAGCGGGACGGTGGCCGTTCCGTCCAATAAAAAAGAACTCTGACCGGCCTGGTGCAGCATGACCACATAGAAAAGGGCAACAGGTGTCAAAATCATTGTTTCAATGGCAAGGCCTGTCAGCGACCCGGCATTGACCATTTTTTTGAACAGTCCGTATAAACCGAAGCTGATGGCAAGGGAAAGTGCTGCCCATGGAACGTCACCATAAGACAGGGTCATGATCAGGACGCCGGTTGCAGCCAGAATGAACGAGATGACCTGCCAGCGGGAAAGGGTTTCCTTCAACACGATAATCCCCAGCATGACGCTGACCAGCGGATTGATATAATAGCCGAGACTCGCTTCAATGACATGGTCGTTGTTGACCGCCCAGATATATGTGAACCAGTTGATGCTGATGAACAGGGAAGCAAGAATGATGCCAAGAAACTGTTTTTTTCTCGAGATGATTTCTTTTAGCTCTTTAATGAATGTTTTTCCTTTTCCCATCATCAACAGAATGGCTGCCGTAAAGACAAATGACCAGATGAACCGGTGGGCGAGCACTTCGTCAGATGGAACGTGGCCGACAAGCTTCCAGTAAAGCGGAAGCAGTCCCCATAAAAAATAAGCGGAAGCACCGTAACCGATTCCCTTCAAACTTTCTTTCTGTTCTTCCTCCATACTCCCGCCTCCAATAGTCCCGACATATCGGGTTCTTTCTATTTTATAACTCCGTCAATTCCTCACTTCTCCAAAAACCGCTCAAATCGGCATGCTTGATGCCGTGTAAAAATTTCTTGCGGATATCAGGGTACTGGAGACTGAGGGTTTTGACCAGATTTTTTATCTCTTCGCGCCTTGTCTGTTTGTCGGCCGGGCACGGATTGTGGACGATCGGGATTTGTTTTGATTCGACAAATCGGATGATCGCCTGTTCCTCAAGATAAATCATCGGCCGGATGACCGTAATTCCGGATTGGTCCTGATACGTTTTAGGCTGGAATGTTCCAAGCCGGCCGTTGAAAAAGAAGTTCATGAAAAACGTTTCAAGCGCATCATCAAGATGATGGCCGAGTGCAACTTTATTGCAGCCGAGCTTTTTGGCGGCATCGTTCAAAATGCCGCTCCGCATATTTGCGCATAGCGAGCAAGGATTTTTTTCCTTCCGCACTTCAAACAGGATTTTGCCAACGGCTGTATCCAGCACGTGAAGCGGCTGACCGAGCGCATCTGTAAATTCCTTCATCGGATCGAGATCCGTGTCGGGAAATCCGAGTGAAAGAGAAATCGGGACAATCTCAAAGTCAATCGGCAGCCGCCGCTGCAGCATCGTCAGGATGTACAGCAGGGTGGAGCTGTCTTTTCCTCCGGACAGGCCGACGGCGATCCTGTCTCCGTCTTCAATTAACTTAAAATCCATCATGGCTTTTTTTACTGGATTGAGCAGCCGTTTGTTCGTTGTATTTGAGAGAGCCAGTTCCATTGTTACGTCTCCTTATCTCTTATTCTTACTTAGTATAAGGACATCAGGGCTGATAGACAACAAAAAAACCCGAAAATGGTATATATAATCGGGGTGGAAAAATATTATTCGACAAGTGACAGGCACCACGCCTACACCGTCTGCTTCAGTTGCCTGAATTCCCGGGGAGTTATGCCGTTCAGCTTTTTAAAAAGCGCTGTGTAGTAGCTCTGGTTGCAGAACTTGAACAAAAAGGATATGCCGGATATCGAGGTGTTCGTATGGAGCAGAAAATACTTTGATTCTTCAATTCTTTTTTTATTGATGAATTCGGTGATGGTAAGGCCGGTTTCCTTCTTGAAGCGGCTGGACAAGTAGTTCGGGTGAACATAAATCCTGCTGGCGATGACCTCAAGGGACAGTTCTTCGAGAATATTCTCATAGATGTAGGAAATGGCGAGATTTACAGGATGGCTGTATGTATTTGAGCTGCTCTCTTCATGCTGTGTTTTAATGAAATGGGCCAGCATTTCGTATTCCATTTGATTGAGCCTGTCAAGGTCATTTGTTTTTTCAAGTTCCATAATATAGGCATCGCTCAAATGGAAGGCGGTTTCCGGGTCGACTCCCCCTTTGATGATTGCCCGTGTAAACAGGGTGCAGACTGCGATCAATGCATTTTTTCGGGAGCGGATCGGGTTTGCTGCCAGCGTCGCCCCTTCCAGCTGGTTGATTTCCTTCAGAATGGCATGGGCCAGCTCGTCATTTCCCATTGTTATGGCATCCGTCAATTTCAGTTCCATTTCATATGGGGGATGGATGTAATTTTCCTGTCTGTTATGGATCCGGGAAGAAAGGAACTGCTGAATGACGGAGGGATTGATTGAAGTTTTCAAGTTTCCGCCTCCTATATGTAATAATTTTAATAAAAATCTTAAAATTTTAATATAAGTGTAAGCGTTTTCTTACTAGAATGCAAGTAAGTTCAAGAACTTCAATACGAAATAGGGGGCGTCAATACATGAAAAAATGGCTGTCCGTTTTACTAGCACTTGCACTTGTTGCCGGTTTCCTTGCTGCGTGCAGCGGCGGGGAAGAGGAAGAAAACGCAGGCGGATCTGAAACAGAGGAAACAGAGGGAACAGATGAAAATGCCACAGAAGGCGAAAGCTCCGGTGAAAAAGTCACATTGAAATTCGCAGCGCAGAATGACAACACACCAGCAACTCAAATGGTGATTGACGAGTTCAACAGCAGCCAGGATAAGTATGAGGTCGAATGGGTCCAGATGACCAATGATTCAGGCCAGATGCATGACCAGCTTCTAACTTCCCTTTCCAGCGGTTCTGATGAGTATGACATTATTTCAATGGACGTTGTGTGGGCAGGAGAATTTGCAGGCGGCGGCTATCTTGAGCCGATCGACACGTATATGAACGATGCTGATATGAGCAAGGATGATTTCAACAGCGGCTCGATGGATTCAGGCAATTATAAAGGAAAACAATTCACGCTTCCATTCTTCCCTGACCTTGGACTGCTTTACTTCCGCAGTGATATCGTCAGCGAAGAAGATGCCAACAAGCTGATCAGCGGCGACTATACGTATGAAGAGCTTGGTGCGATGGCTGATAAGTACACAGGAGAACAGGGAACAAAATACGGTTTCCTTTACCAGTCCAAGCAATATGAAGGGCTTACCGTTAATGCAACTGAATTCACAAACTCTTTTGAAGATGTAAAAGGCGGCCTTGAGCAGATGTATGCTTTTACAACTGCTGATTGGGCCCCGAAGGATCTTTTGAACTTCACTGAAGGTGAAACCCATACAAACTTTGAACAGGGCAACGCGGTATTTGCCCGGAACTGGCCTTATCAGTTTGGCCGCATCAAAGGCGAAGAAGACGGTGTCACTGTAAAAGTCGACCAGGTCGGCATCGCTCCGCTTCCAAACGGCGGGTCTGTCGGCGGCTGGCTGCTTGGCATCAACAAAAATGCCAAAGATGTGGAAGGCGCTTGGGAATTCATCAAGTTCGTAGCAGGTGAAGAGGGGCAGAAGATCATGTCCACTGAAGGCGGATATATCCCTGGCTATAATGCATTGCTTGAAGACGAAGAAGTAATCCAGGCAAATGACATGCTTTCTTACGAAGGATTCAATAATGCTCTTGGCAATACAATCGCGCGTCCTGTGTCCCCTGATTATTCTAAAGTGTCTGATACCATCCAGGTTGAGACACATAAGTACTTAAGTTCAGGTGACGGGCTTGATGCTGCAGTAGAAGCGATCAATGGGGCAGTTAGTGAAGAATGAAACTGACTGCAGGAACAGAAGAAGGCTCTAATTTCGGTTAGAGCCTTTTTTTACACAAATTTTTAACTTGTATAGACACGATTGTGCAGCGGCCCTTGTATCAAGGGAGGCATGCGTTACGGAAGGAAAATATTTTGCTGAGGTAATCTCCGATTCAGCATCAAAAGTGAAAAGAGGTGTTCGGAATGAAAAAGACGGGATTTAAAGAGTATTTATTCATTGTCCCGGTCGTGCTGTTAATCGGGGTATTTTCCCTCTGGCCGGTCATCCAGTCTTTTACGTATACATTTTTCGACTACCAGCTGAATGATCAGCAAAAGTCGGGCCTTTATTTGAATGAACGTTTTAATTTTGAGTTATATGATGAAACCCAGATGTATTTGACGATGTTCCTTGAGGAAGACCGCAAAGACATTACCGATAACCCGGATCTGCAGGCTGAAATCGACCAGCTCCTGGAAAGAATCGAGGAAAAAGAAAAAGAGTTTGAAGGAAGAGAAGGCGTCGAGAAAATTACGGATGCCGAGCGGGACGATTTAGAAGCTTTATCGAAAGAAGCAACGAATGTTGTTGACCAAATAACGGCTGATTATGACACGCCCAATAAAGAAAACCTTCCGCTCATTGTGGAGGATATCGAAAACAGTATTGTGCCGTCCAACTTTATCGGCCTTGAAGGGTACAAACAAGCCATGACGGATAAACGGCTATGGCTCTCCGCCTGGAACACGGTGGAATTCACCTTCATCTCCGTTTTCCTTGAGCTTATCCTGGGGCTTGCCCTGGCGATGATCATGAACAAAGCGATGCGGGGTCAGGGAATTATCCGTACGACATCTCTCATTCCTTGGGCGATTCCGACTGCGGTAGCTGCGTTAATGTGGAGTTACTTATATGACGGCAGCAGCGGCATCGTCGCCCACTTTTTTGAGATGATCGGGCTTGTCGATGATTCACGTGAACTGCTGCTTACCGGTTCAGGTGCGATGGCATCGACCATTCTGGCGGACGTCTGGAAAACGACGCCGTATATGGCGCTTTTGCTGCTGGCAGGCCTGCAGAATATATCAAAATCCCTGTATGAAGCAGCCGAAATTGACGGAGCCAATAAGATCCAGTCCTTTTTCAAAGTGACACTGCCCTTATTAAAACCTTCTATCCTTGTCGCCCTGCTTTTCCGTACGCTCGATGCCTTCCGCGTTTTTGATCTGATCTATGTCCTGACCGGCGGCGGCCCGGGCGGTGCGACGGAAACACTGTCCATTTATGGATATAAAGCGATGTTCGGGCAAACGAACTTCGGTTACGGCTCAGTAATCGTCATGGTCATGTTCGTCTGCGTAGCCATCATCGCCACCATTTATGTCAAGTTTCTCGGCACCAATCTCATGGATAAAAATTAAGGGGGGACACTCATGGATACACGAAACAGAAAGTTGAAAATTATCGTCGGCAGCATCATCGCCGTTTATTTATTCATCATGTTCTTCCCGTTCCTGTGGATTTTCATTACGTCCTTTAAGACATCCGGGGAAATATTCGGAACCGGGGCCTTCAATTTCATTCCTGAAAACCCGACCCTGAATAACTTCACCCGAGTCATCGTCGAAAAGGGAATATTGGGTGCCATAAAGACATCATTAATTGTGGCTTTCTCAACGACAGCCTATATCGTGCTTGTCGCCACTTTTGCAGCTTACGCGATTTCCCGATTTGAGTTCAAGGGGAAAAATGTACTGCTCGGCGTCATCCTGGCAGTATCGATGTTCCCGCAGATGATCGTCATCGGGCCGGTTTACAACCTGTTTTTGGACCTTGGCTGGACGAACAGTTACGCAATCATTTTGCCTTATTCAACGATCACATTGCCGATGGCGGTCTGGATTCTTGTGACCCATTTCAACCAAATTCCCCTTGCCCTTGAAGAGTCGGCAAAGATAGACGGCGCGACACCGCTGCAAACGCTGTTTAAAATTGTATTCCCGCTTGCGGCGCCGGGTGTATTCACAACAGCGATCATCGTATTCATCGCAGCTTGGAATGAATTCCTGCTGACAATTACGATCAACTCGAATCAGGATTATCATACGGTTCCGGTTGCCATCTCTTTTTTGCGGACCCAGTTTGAAATTTTATGGGGGGAAGTAGCGGCTGCAACGACAATCGTCACAATACCGACCCTGCTTATCGTCCTGTTCTTCCAGAAGCAGATTGTTTCCGGATTGACCTCAGGAGGGGTAAAAGAATAACGAACAAAACTTTTGTAGGAGTGTAGTTTATGACCTGGACCCTGACAAACAATGAACGGACAAAAGAAGAGCTGCTGAACCTGGAAAGCTTATTTGCTCTCGGCAACGGATATCTCGGCGTCCGCGGCAACTTTGAAGAAGGATACGGCGGCGGCATGGCATCGATCCGCGGCACATATCAGAATGCATTCCATGATATCATTGACATTCCATACGGGGAAAAGCTGTACGGTTTTCCTGATACCCAGCAAAAGATGCTGAATGTCATTGATGCCCAGACGATTGAACTTTACTTTGGCGAAGGCGGGGAGGAAGAGCGCTTCTCACTGTTTGAGGGAGAAATATTGTCGTATGAACGGAACCTCCATCTTGACCGCGGCTATGCGGAACGTGCCGTACACTGGAAATCACCGGGCGGCAAAGAACTGAACATCCGTTTCCGCCGCCTTGTTTCGTTTGCAACCCGGGAACTGTTTGCGGTTGAAACTATCGTGGAACCGGTGAATTTCAACGGTCAACTGAGAGTGGTGTCCACTGTTGACGGAGATGTTTCGAATTTCACAGATGACAGTGATCCGCGCGTCGGATCGGGCCATGCCAGACGGCTTCATCCGATCGGGGCAGACCATGACCATGAGTACAGCTATGTGGTCAGCCAGGCGGAAGTTTCCAGGTTGGAGACTGCCTGTGTTTCCCGCCTGAAAACGGACACCGGGAATCATGTGTCCATAAGGAAATCGGCAGCGGCCGTTGAGACCATTTTGACAATGACAGTAACCGAGGAACCGATTACAATTACGAAATACAACGTATATACTGACTCTCTCCGGCATGAAACGGACCTGGTTCAAAAAGGGATCGACGTCCATCGCAATATCAGCATGCTGTCATTCAACGATCTCTTGATCCAGCAAAGAACCTACCTTGAGGCGTTCTGGAAGGATGCGGACATTACGATTGACGGAGACGAAAAACTGCAGGAAGGGATCCGTTTCAATCTCTATCAGCTGCTGCAGTCAGCCGGCGGCGATAAATTCAGCAACATTTCCGCCAAAGGCCTTTCGGGGGAAGGGTACGAAGGGCATTATTTCTGGGACACCGAAATCTATATGTTCCCTGTATTTTTAATGACACGGCCGGACATTGCCCGGCAGCTCCTCATATATCGATATTCGATTCTTGAACAGGCGCGTGAGCATGCCAGGGAAATGGGCCATAAAAAAGGTGCGCTGTTCCCATGGCGGACGATATCGGGAACGGAATGTTCCTCTTACTTTCCGTCCGGCTCGGCCCAGTACCATATAAGCGGCGATATCGCCTACAGCTATGTCCAGTACCTCCTGGCATCCGGAGATGAAAAGTTCCTGAAGCAATACGGGGCGGAAGTCCTGTTTGAAACGGCCCGATTATGGATGGATACCGGCCATTATCATAACGGGAAATTCCGGATTGATGATGTGACCGGCCCGGATGAATATACTTGCATCGTCAATAACAACTATTATACAAACGTCATGGCAAAACATAATTTAAAATGGGCTGCAAAAGCATATCGAATGCTTGAAGAAATGGACAGAGCGGCACATGAAAACCTGAGCAGCCGCCTTCGCGTTACTGCAGAGGAAGCGAAAGAATGGAAAGCGGCATCAGAAGCCATGTACCTTCCATTCGACGAAGAGCGCGGCATCAACCCGCAGGATGATACGTTCCTGCAAAAAGCGGTATGGGATTTCGAACATACGCCGAAGGAACACCGCCCGCTCCTGCTCCATTACCATCCGCTGACACTGTATCGGTACCAGGTGTGCAAACAGGCGGATACCGTTCTCGCTCATTTTCTGCTCGAAGATGAGGAAAGCTTTGAAACAATCAAGCGCTCCTATGATTATTATGAAAAAATCACCACCCATGATTCTTCCCTGTCATCTTGCATTTTCAGCATTATGGCTTCAAAAGTGGGATACCGGCAAAAGGCGTTCGATTATTTCATTGAAACAGCGCGCCTTGACCTTGATAACACGCACGGCAACACAAAGGACGGTCTCCACATGGCAAATATGGGCGGCACCTGGATGTCGATCGTCTACGGATTTGCCGGCCTGCGTCTGACAGAAAGCGGTCTGTCACTTGCTCCAGCTTTGCCGGAAGAATGGCAGCATTACCGATTCCGCCTGCAATACCGAAGCCGGACGGTGGAAGTGGACGTGAACCGCGAGCGTGTTTCGCTTAGGCTGGTGGACGGCAGGAAGCTGGAAATGAAGCTGTATGGAGAGAAGGTCGCCTTGGAGAAAAACTCTGCGTTTACAGCCGAGCTTATGCCGTGAGTATAAAGGAAGAAAGGAATACCCGGTCCTGTTGGAGGGCCGGGTATTTTTTTGTTGACGGTTGAAGCGGGGCGAGAGTGCAAAGGGCGGAAGTTGATTGAGTTGATTGTAAATCTGACGGTAAATCGGAAAACTTGATTGGAAAGTCATTTTATAACGAATGAATAAAGCGCGGCGTAAAACGGTTTAGTGGGCGTGAAAGCGGACTTCGGGCTGAACGCTTTTCCCTAAACGGTGTGAACAGGCGT